>JALWMK010000072.1 GCA_027083925.1 Sedimenticola sp.
GCGGCGCCTGCCCAGGCACTGGCCGCGCCACCAGTCGCGCCACCGGCCACCCCGGCCGAGACGCGCTGCGTTGCCGGGCCGAACCCGCCTTCCGCGCGCGCTGATTGTGCGATCGTGGCGGCATCGAGGACGATGCCGACAGGTTTGACTACCTTGCCTGCCACATCCAGGCGCCCGCCCCAGGTGCGCAGCCGTGCATTTTCACCAAGCCGCCAGGCATCCTTGTCAACCTGGGTGCGAGTCTCGCTGTCCAACCCTACCCTGCCCAGCTTGGATTCAATGTCGAGCCGGATGGCTTTTTCTGGTGTGGTACCCGGGGTCTCGACCACCACATCTACCTTGCGAAGACCTGACGGGCGTTTTTCGGTTTGGATTGGCGTTTGCTCCGCCACTTCGGTGCGCACCCGATTGCCGGACTGGTTAAATTCAGCCGCGATGGCATCGCGTGCGGCATTGCCGTTGGCGGTGCGGTGTTTGGGTTCGTTGCTAACAACGCTGGAGGGGCGATTCCGAATCTCATCATCCACCTCAATGCCTTTTTCTTGCAGCAAGGCTTGCATTCCTTTTGTAAAGCCGGCTTCTCTGTTGAGATTGGTTGTCGAACTCCATTGCACCTTCAATTCCGGGTTCGCCCGCAAAATCCCCTTGCCATGTTCACTAATGACGCTGCCGGCAACCCAGACGGGCGCACTCATTGGCGGCATTCCGCTCCCGGCGTTATTGCTGCGATCCGGAATATTGCCGGGAACGGCAGAATCCCGGGAGACTGGATTTTTTGCAATTTGCTCTGCAATCGCTGAGGGGTTATTGGGGAGTTGTTCCGCGATGACCGAAGGGCTGTTCGCAAGCTGTTTCCCTGTTGCGGGGGAGTTGCTGAGCTGATCAGCCGTTGTTGGCAAACGGCTCAAGCTGTCTTCCGTTGTCGGGCTGTTCGCAAGTTGCTCTGCTGTGGTGGGTGAGTTTGTGGAGATGCCACCACTTCCCAAGCCTCCTAGTGATACGCCACCACCAGAAATCCCGGTGCCTGTATCACCCCCAATGGATGAGCGACCGCCGGAGATGCCGGAACCCATGCCGCTGTCAGACATGCCTGAACTGCCGCCAACCGGGCCGCCGCCTATTCCGCTACCTGTACCGACGCCACCTGCTGCATCTGCCATCGCTGTCACTCCTTATTTAAATACGGTTTTTAGTTACTGCCATGCTAATGCTGTAGTTAAACCGTGGGTATTGGAGGTTTCCCTAGCTAGGGTTTCTACCTGTATATTTTTGAATCAGGCAGGAATGCGAAGTGGACAAAAAAGGGGACACCCATTAGCCGCCTCCGGTCAACAGGGCGAACAAAACTCTGACGAGTGCTTGCCCTTCGTAAAATCTACAGATCACCGATAGCGCGCCTGTCTTTTTGTTTGGTCGTGCTACTTCCAAGTGAAGCGCACCAGTCACCCATCAGGATCCAGGCTTGGTGGTACGGCTACCAGCCCCACACGGTTATACCGTGCCAGAAAAATGCTCAGTGCTGTTAGACGACAATTAACCTGTCCGGTCAGGCGACAATTATCTTGACCGGTTGAGTGCCAAGCCTGATAAGTATTTTTTGCTCATATGAGGAGAAAGGCTTGCCAGGAAAACATATCACTCAATTACAGGAAGAGCTCTACATGAAGAACCATCAGAAAGGTCATACTCAGATAATTTCGGTCGCGAAAGCCGGCACCAGTGTTCGTTCGGGTCGTCATATTGAAAAAGGCGAAACCACAAAACCAAAGACGCATACCTGGCGAACGCGCAAAGATCCACTTGCCGAGGTAAGGGAAGCTGAATTGATTCCTTTGCTGGAAAAAGAACCGTCTCTAACCGGCATTACCTTGTGGGACAATCTGGATGAACAACATCCTGGAAAATATCCTGAGAAATTGTTACGGACACTGCAACGCCGCGTTAAACACTGGCGGGCCACACGGGGGCCAGATAAAGCCGTAATATCCCGCCAGTCACTTCCGGCAGGTCTCCAGGGGCTGTCAGATTTCACGCATCCCAATACCGCCATCACCATTGATCAGAAGCCTTTTGATCATTTGCTGTATCAGTTTCGTCTTGCCTTCAGTGGTTGGCGCCATGTGCATATTATCCGGGGAGGTGAAAGCTATAGCGCACTGGCGGATGGTTTGCAGCGTGCGTTACACACCCTCGGTGGCACACCCGGGGAACATCGTACCGACAGCCTGAGTGCCGCTTACGTCAATACGGCAGAAAAACAACGGCTAACAGAGGATTGCCAAGCCTTGTGTCAATATTATGGTATGCAGCCGACAACCAATAATTTAGGGGTCAGCCATGAGAATGGTGCGATTGAATCGCCCCATGGATCGTTGAAACGCCGGATTGAGCAGGCCATCAAACTGCGAGGTTCCTCAACAATCTTCCTCAGCTTGTTCACCCGTTTTCGATTCACCCCAAAATCCGAATACCCAACCCTGGATGCAGAACAAACATGAATCAACCCATCCTGTTCCTGCAGGCGAAGCTCCAAGTCATCCACGAAACGGAAGATGCGGGAGTGAAACTCCACATGCAAATAACCCGGTTGCTCAGCGACAACTATTCCACCCATGGTGGAAAGTTTTTGTTTCAGCTTCCGCCAGGCTGTGGTGGGTGACCCCGAAAACCGAAGGGGCTGAACCCGATGGGAAGCTTGGGTTTCCGGTTCGCTGCATACGCAATTCGGTTTTTCCGGACAAGGCCGGAGCCGTCCCTCCAGCAGACCCGACTCCGGCGCTCTGGTTGTCATGGACAGATAGACGAAAAACAGGCAAACTGCCAGCCCAATCAGCAGCAGAACCAAGAGCACTTTCATCACCATGCCGGTTTTCCTCTCTCAAAAGCAGCAGCAGGCACTGCTGGAAACCACCCGGTACTGGATTGCCCAAGCTGAAAAACTCCACGGTCAGGCATTCTCCATGCCGGAAGTGCGCTTCGATCTGCATGGCCAGGCAGCGGGGCAATACCGCGGCGGCTCTCACCCCTGCATTCGCTACAACATGGAAATCGCTGCTGCCCAGTTCGATGCCTACTGCCATCGCACCCCGCCTCATGAAGTGGCGCACTATGCTGTTGACCAGCTGCATCCGGGCAATCGCACCAGACCCCATGGCCGGGAATGGCGGGAACTGATGCAGGCGTTTGGCCGGGAGCCTTCCCGCTGCCACCAGTACAGCCTGAAAAGCATGCAATTACGCAAACAACGGCGTTTTGCCTATGAGTGCGCTTGCCAACAGCACCACTTGAGCGCTACGCGCCACAACCGGGTGACGCATCATGGCAAGAAATACTGCTGCACTGCATGTGGCAAAGTATTGCAGCAAATCTCACGCGAATGAGCGAAGCAACTGCATTTTCTGTTTTCTGCTGAAACTCTTGATTTCCGCCTCGCGGCGCAAGGCGCTGCTGCGGTTCTCGCAGCGCTCGCTATATACGACTTCCAGCGGCGTACGCCCATAAAAATATCTGGCGCCCTTGCCGCTACGGTGCTGTTCGAAACGCCGTTGCACATCTGTGCTGATACCGGTGTAGTAGCTGCCATCCGAGCAATGGATGATATAGACCTGCCAGTTACTCACACCAGGCCGCCTCATCAATGAGTATTTCCGCCCCGGGCAGGCGAGCAGCGGGAATGTCTTTTCCGTTTCGCCATTGCTGCACTGCTCCGGCCTTTCCCTGGCCACTGACGAGAAACAGCAGCTCATGCGCTGACGACAGAACCCCATAGTTGAGGCTGACGCGATCCGGCGGTGGCTTGGGGGCATCATGCACGGCGACCACCGGTTGCTCCTCCGGGTATTCCTGCCCGGGAAACAGGGATGCCGTATGCCCATCTTCGCCCAGGCCCAGCAACACCAGGTCAAACGGCAGCACGGTTTCGATTTCCCTTGCATAGGATGCTGCCGCGGCCTCGGCGCCCTCTTCCGCCGGAATGACATGGATTTGGCAGCTTTGCACGGGGATATGCCGGAACAGGTTCTGCTCCGCCATGACGCTGTTGCGATCCGGGTCATCCACGGGCAGACAGCGCTCGTCACCAAAATAGAACTGCCAGGCCGGCCAATCCGGATGATCCTGCTCCGCCAGCAGGCGATATGCCCTGGTGGGGGTGCTGCCACCTGCGAGCACCAGGGAGAAGCTGCCTTTGCGCCGAATCGCGCCCTGCGCGCAAGCGAGAACTTTTTGTACAGCCGTTGTGGCTACTGCTTCAACATCTGCAAGCACCTGCCAGTTCATTCTTCCGGATCCATGCCATGCCGCCATTGTTGCTGCGGTTTTTCAAACAGTCGCCGGCTTTCCGCTGGCCCCCAGCTGCCCGCCGCATACAGAGGGACAGGATCCTGATCTTTTTCCCAGTGCCGGATCACCGGATCGACGGCACGCCAGGCCCATTCCACTTCGTCATAGCGCAGAAACAGAGAGCGGTCACCATCGATGACATCCAGCAGCAGTTCTTCATAGGCATCGATGGGCACTTCATCAACGCTGCGCAGCTGGGCATCCAGGCTGCGTTGCCGGGTGCGGATCTCCAGCCCCGGTTCTTTTACGGTCACCTCCATGCGCATGCACTCACAAGGCTGAATGCCCAGCATGATCCAGTTTTGCTTCATCGGCCCCACATCTGTATCCCGAAAAAACTGTCGGGGCGGATGGCGGAAGCAAATGGAGATCATGGACTGTTTTTCCGCCAGACGCTTGCCAGTGCGCAGATAAAAAGGCACGCCACGCCAGCGCCAATTGTCTACATGCAGTTTCATTGCCGCATAGGTTTCGGTACGGCTATCTGGTGGAATGCCGTCTTCCTCGAGGTAGGACTTCACCAGGGAATCACCCATCAGGCCGCTGCTGTATTGCGCCCGGAACGCATATTCTGGCACCTGCTCTTCGTCAATGATGCGCAGGGACTTCAGTACCTTGACCTTTTCATCCCGCAATTCTTCCGCTTGCATGGATACCGGCGGTTCCATGGCCACCAGGGTAAGCAGCTGCAGCAGATGGCTCTGTATCATGTCACGCATGGCGCCACTACCATCATAATAGGCTCCACGGCTGCCCACGCCAGCAGTTTCCGAATGCGTGATCTGTACATGATCGATATAATTACGATTCCAGAGGGGTTCCAGGAGAGTGTTGGCGAAGCGAAACACCAGCACATTCTGTACCGTGCTTTTTCCCAGATAGTGGTCAATACGGTAGATCTGCTCTTCATGCAAATGCTGGCTGAGGTTTTGCTGTAACTCCTGGGCACTTTGCAAGTCATAGCCAAAGGGTTTTTCGATGACGACCCTGCGCCAGCATTCACCTTCCTGCAGCAAGCCCTGACGACCGAGGTTCTCCACTACCAGGCCAAACTCCGCCGGGCGGATCGCCATGTAGAAAGCCATATTGCCTGGAAGGTCACTACGGAAATCCAACCAGGCTTTCAACGCCGGCCAGGTGGATTCCTCGCCAAGATCGCCCCGGAAATAACGCAGTCTTGCCGCAAAGCGCTTGAATACCACTTCGTCCAGGGTATCTCTGGCCTTGGCCTCCACCCAGTTGCGTACTTCCTGTATGCAACGCGCATCATCCCAGTCCCGGCGGCCACTGGCTACAATGCGGGTTTCCGCATCCAGCTCCCCAGCTGCATCCAGATGATAGAGCGCCGGCATGAGCTTTTCCCGGGACAGATTTCCCGTAGCGCCGAAAATCACATAGGTGCAACCCACCTGGTCAAACATCATACTGCCCCGAAGCCACATCACCTCCCTGCCCGCTCCAGTCAGTATGGAAGTATTCTCCCCGGGGCCTGTCCAGACGTTCGTAGGTGTGGGCGCCAAAGTAATCACGCTGCGCCTGAATCAGATTCGCTGGCAACTGCCCTCGCCGATAACCATCATAGAATGATAGCGCTGCACTCATGGCTGGCAGTGGAATGCCCTGTTCCACCCCCAGCACACAGGTTTTTCGCCAGGCGGATTCTGCATTGTGCACAGCCCGCACAAAAAAATCATCCAGCAACAGATTGTCCAGCCCGGGATTCTGCACATAGGCATGCTTGATGTTGTCGAGAAAACGGCTACGGATAATACAGCCGCCCCGCCATACCAGGGCGATATCGCCATAGCGAAGATCCCATCCATAGGTTTGCGCCGCCTCTGACATGAGCATGTACCCTTGGGCATAGGAAATGATCTTGCTGGCGTAAAGTGCCTGCTCAATGGCGTCAACAATGTCTTCGGCATTCTCCTGAAAGCGGGTGGAGGGTAGCCCAAGAACTTCCTGCGCCTGCTGCCGCTGCTCCTTGAACGCCGACAGGCAGCGGGCGAACACCGCTTCGCCAATAAGCGTCAGGGGCACTCCGAGTTCCAGTGCGCTGATGCCGGTCCATTTTCCCGTTCCCTTCTGTCCGGCACTATCGAGAATCCTGTCCAGCAATGGCTCGCCATCCTCATCCTTATAGGCAAGAATGTCTGCGGTAATCTCGATCAGATAGGAATTGAGCGCCCCCTGGTTCCAGCGGGCAAATACCTGCTGTATAGCATCAATATCCATGCCCAGGCCTTCGCGCATCAAATGATAGGCTTCGGCGATGAGCTGCATATCTCCATATTCAATGCCATTGTGCACCATTTTTACATAGTGGCCGGCACCGCCATTGCCTATCCACTGGCAGCAGGGAACGCCATCCACTTTGGCTGCGATGGTTTGCAGCAGCGGGCGAATCTCCGGCCAGGCCCGTTCATCTCCTCCTGGCATGATGGCGGGGCCATGGCGTGCACCCTCCTCACCGCCCGAAACCCCGCAGCCAACAAAATGCATATCCTTGCTCCGCAACAAGGCAACCCGCCTGTCGGTATCTGTGAATTTCGAATTGCCGCCATCGATAATGATATCCCCTGGCGCCAGCAAGGGCAGCAAGGCATCGAGCACCGCATCCACCACCTTGCCGGCACGCACCATTAGCATGATTTTTCTTGGTGTCTGCAGGGCATCAACCAGGGTTTTCAGGGTTTCCGCGCCGACAATGGATGTATCCGCAGCCGCTCCTCGCACGAAGTCCTGCATACGCTCTGTAGTGCGGTTGTACACTGTCACCCTAAAGCCGTGATCACTCATGTTCAGGGCCAGGTTCTGACCCATTACCGCCAGCCCAATCAGCCCGATATCCACTTTTTCCACAGGTTTATCTCCAGTTTGTTGGATCAGTACCCCAATATTCTGACACAGTACACTGGCCCGGAATATTCATGAATTGCACGCGCCCTCGCTTGTTTCTTGTTGCCACAAGGCATTTTCTTCCGTTGCCCGTAATCGTGGATACGGGACGCCTTCAGGGCACCTCTATTAATTCTGTTTGAGCAGATTCGTGCATGAGGGCAGTGAGAACAAGGCGAAGATCGCAGCAAATGCCCCAGGGCACCTTCTCTTGCGCAAGCGCAATTCACCTTGTAGCAGGCTATTTGCAAGATTTTCAAAGCTTCCGCTCCCAGCTTACGCCCCTCACCTACATCCCTATAGGCGACGAAGTTATCGCTGCCCTCATGTGCGTAGATGCCAATCATGAATTAATAGAGGTGCCCTTCAGAAAATCCCTTGCGAAAACAATCTCTGGCGCGATCATTACGCGCATTCATGGGCCTTAGCGGCATACAGTACAAAAAAACCCGCAAATGCGGGTTTATTTGAGATGGATCCGGGAAGCGGGATTCATTCCACCATTTGCAGCTTCGGCCCGACAATACGAGCATTGAGCACTTTCATCATTCTTTTGATCGCCCGGTCAATAAGCGGCGCCTGGGCATCTTCAAGGAACTTTGCGCTGCCGTCACGAAAATATGCCGCCAGCTCTGCTTCCTTCATTTGACCGGCCTTGTTTCCCTGTCCGTCTACAAACACCATGGTGCCGGTAAATTTGCTGCGCCATACCAGTTTACAAATCAGCGGCTCTTCTTCCGCATCCAGCTGCATGCGGATCCAGCTGCCTTCTTTCATCTTTCTTACGCTGATGCTGTGTGCATCTTCAATCTCCGGCTCGGCAGTATCCACCTGTTTCTCAGCAGCCTCCTGCTGCACCTGTTGCCCGTCTGAAACAACTTCCCCATGTTTGAGTACACTGATAAAGCAAACCTGGAGCTTATTGAGCATGGCCGAGGATTTCTTCTGGTCGAAAGAAATATAACTGAACCCTTTCTTCAGGCCGCTGATCATGTCCGGAATGCTGGACAACAGCTTCTGCCGGTCGATTTCTCCCGAATCCCGGCCAAGATACAAGGCCATCAGTTTCGCAATATTTACCGCCTTGATCCAGTTGCTGCCTTCTTCGCCTTCCCTCAGGAGAAGAATGGTCATGAGCTTTTTCCAGGGTTGTTCCAGAATTTCCCTTGCTGCCTCCGGCAAATAACCCACCCCCAGTTCATGCAAAACCTCTTCCACCCGCTGCTTTGCCACTTCCAGTTTTTCTTCACCTGAAACGGCCTGCGTCAACCGGTCTTCAAGCATTTTCTTGAGTTTGGCGCGCTTTTCCATAAAACGCGCAAAATCTTCACGAACCTCGTCGAACAGGGATGCATCCTGGTTGTATTCATGCACAATGCGATCGACGGAACGCTTTACTTGGAAATACAGGCTCTTCTCGCTACGATCACCATCATCACGCCACCCGACCGATGCCGCAGCCAGCTCATTCAGCAGCCGGCGCGCCGGGTGCTGCTGGTCATTGACAAAAGAATCATCAGCGATAGCCGCCTTGAGTACAGGAATCTGCAAACGCGCTATCAGAGCGCGCATGGCATCGGGGAGACTGGAATCATCCAGCACATGATCGAACAGCATCATGATCACATCAATGGTCTGCTGCTCTGTATCACCAAACCGGTGGGTGGCATTTCCTGCCTCATCCAGGCACAGGGTCTGGCTAAGCTGCTGGCGAATGCGCTCCTGAACCGCCACCCATTCCACATTTTCCAGATCAAGGTCAGAAAGCGCAGCGCTCTGCATGCTGTTCAACGCATCCATGACATTGTTTTTGGGCAATACCGGCAGATGCAGATTCGCCGCTCCGTCAGCTGGATCCCCCGCCACACCAGGCGCCCCCTGGGCTGTCATTTGACGGACGTATTGCCAAAGCTCCTGCAGGGAAGGGGTAGCTTCATCCTGCGGAATTTCCGCGCTGCCATCGCCTGCTGCCATGGCCGCATCTTCGGCAGGACGGGAAGTATTTCTGGTGGTGGCAGAAGAGTGATTTCTTGCCCTTCCCGCAGAACGCTGCTGGGCCAGCTCCGGCAACACCCCTTTGTCCGCCAGATAATGATTCATGGTTTCATATACGTCACCAAGACTGGACAGCACGGATTTTTCAAAACACTTGTAAACAACGATGCGCGCCAGCACTTCTTCCGTTTCCCAGTCATCCAGTACTACACGGAAAATCTCGGAAAGCACGGTAGGGCCGGCCGGATTCTGCTCACTGTCAATGGATTCCTTGCCAAGCATATGCGCAAAACGCATGTCCAGGGCATGCAACTCCCTGTGGTACCTCCCAAGCGCCTTGGAGGCCATTGAAGTTACCGCCAACTCTTCTTCAAGCTCATCCTTTTCCACCAGCGAAAACTCTTCCCCGTCTGCACGGCTTTTATCTGCAGATGATGGAAAGGAAGATCTACCCTGCCAGAACGAGGTAAAAGTATTCTGCAGCAATCTCGGATAGGCTTTCTCCACCTTTTCCTGAAACAGCCGAAGACCCCGCATGGCATCAAAAAACAGGGTCTGGCGGGCATTGCTGGTGGAGTTTTCTGCCAGGCGGTACAGATCATCATCCGCCTGCGCAAACAGGTTATGGACAAGGGGTTTGATTGCTTGCACCATCATGGTGCCACAGGCATCTGCCTGGACGCCGTATTTTCCCATAGTTGCTTTTGGCGCCTGCCCCCCCTGGGTTTTCTCCAGATAAACAATTTTATCGGTAGTAACCATGTTGAACCCAAACCAGTTCCGAAGAACATTTTCCGAAGAACATTTCGTGTTACAACATATTAGAAGATCTCCTTCCAGCCAACCGTGAGAAACATCACAGCATTGACAACCCATGTCACTACTCTGCCAATAAATGTCACAACATCGCTTGCCTCAGGCCCTGACGACCAGTCTCAATCCCAATATTAAGACCATCGTACCAATAAAAACCGGAAACAATTTATTTGTTATTTATTGGTAACTTGCAACTTTCTGGAAGAGAGGAAACAAAAGAATAAAAATAATCTTATCATCCGAAAATGAAAAATCCCCGTAACGGTCTATACTTGACAGAAACAGGATTGACCGAAATGAACAGGTTCAAACTAAAATCCGTCATTGGGCAGGGATGGCAGCCATATGGGCACTCCCCGTCCTTTCTGCCTCCTGGCAACGAATCAATGCTGCATGCATTCAAAACAGGTAGTCGCCCCTATCGCACCATACACTTTCCCGGTATGCACCGGCAGGAGTTGTGATCATGTGGTTTCTGGGACTCATTATCATCTTGGCCATCGCCTGGCATCTGGCCTATCGGGAAGCTGGTGCTGGCCTGTGGATTGCACTGTTTGCAAGCAGTGTGGCGGCAATCACCTTTGGAACAGACATTCAGTGGTATCTGTCTGTCTTCTTGTGGCTGACGGCGGGCGGTTTGATTCTGTTGCTCGGTGTTCCGGCAATACGCCGGAACACCCTATCCGCAAAGCTGCTGGTGCTGTTCCGCAAGGTGGCGCCTGCCATGTCCAAAACCGAACGGGAAGCGCTGGAGGCGGGGAGTATCTGGTGGGATGCCGAGCTGTTCAGCGGCCGTCCCGACTGGGACAAGCTACTCAACACTCCACGCCCCCAGCTTTCAGCGCAGGAGCAGGCATTTCTTGCTGGCCCGGTGGAAACGCTGTGCAAAATGCTCGACGACTGGAAGATTACCCACGAGGATCAGGATCTGCCTCCGGGAGTCTGGAATTTCATCCGCAAAAAACGCTTTTTTGGCCTGGTGATCCCCGAAGAATATGGCGGTCTGGGCTTTTCTGCCCAGGCACATTCTGCAGTAGTGATGAAGATCTCCAGCCGCAGCATCGTTGCCGCCGTAACCGTGATGGTGCCCAATTCCCTGGGGCCGGGCAAACTGCTGCTGCACTACGGCACCCAGGCGCAACGCGACCACTATCTGCCACGCCTCGCCAAGGGTGAGGAAATCCCCTGCTTCGCCCTCACCGGCCCCGATGCCGGCAGCGATGCCGGCGCCCTCCCGGATACCGGCATCGTCACCCACGGAGAATGGGAAGGAAAAACCGTGCTTGGTGTGCGCCTCAACTGGGAAAAGCGTTATATCACTCTCGGGCCAGTGGCCACCATCATTGGCCTGGCTTTTCACCTGTATGACCCGGAGCATCTGCTGGGAAAAGAAGAGCACCTCGGCATCACCCTGGCGCTCATCCCCAGAAACACCCCGGGCGTGACTATTGGAGCCAGGCATATACCCATCGACATACCCTTCCAGAACGGACCCAACTGGGGCAAGGATGTCTTTATCCCCATGAGTCAGCTGATCGGCGAGCAAGCGTTCATCGGCAAGGGCTGGCGCATGCTCATGGAATCCCTGGCGGAAGGGCGCAGCATATCCCTGCCTGCCCTGTCAGTGGGAGCCGCCAAGGTCAGCAGCCGGTATACTGGCGCCTACGCCGCTATTCGCCAGCAGTTCAGCATGCCCATCGGGCGGTTTGAAGGTGTCGAGGAAGCGCTGGCGCGCATCGCGGGGCTAACCTATCAGATGGACGCGGCACGCAAGCTTACCCTGTGCGCCCTGGATGCGGGAGAAATGCCTTCCGTCATTTCCGCCATCATCAAATACCATTTGACGGAAGGCTATCGCCAGCTGATCAATGACGCCATGGACATTCAGGCAGGCAGTGGCATTTCCCTGGGGCCGGCCAACCTGATTGGCCGCGCCTACCAGTCCCTGCCCATCGCCGTAACCGTGGAAGGGGCCAATATACTCACCCGCAACATGATCATCTTCGGCCAGGGCGCCATGCGCTGCCACCCGTGGATCATGAAGGAATTTGCCGCCGCGCAGACCAAAAACCCCGCTCGAGCCATCGCTGATTTCGATCACGCCATCTTCGGCCACATTGGCTTTTTCCTAGGCAATGCCACCCGCAGCCTGTTCCTTGGCCTTACCCGGGGACGCTTATCCCGTTCTCCGGTAACAGGGCCGGCCAGGCGCTATTACCAGAGGCTTAACTGGATGAGTTCGGCCTTTGCCCTGGCCGCCGACACCACCATGATGACCCTGGGCGCAGCGCTGAAGCGCAAGGAACGCCTCTCCGCACGTCTCGGGGATGTATTGAGCGAAATGTATCTGACCTCTGCGGTGCTCAAGCAGTTTGAAGATGATGGCTGCCGCGAAGAAGACCTTCCCCTGTTGCACTGGGCATGCGCGCATTCCTTCCACCGCATGCAGGAAAGCCTGTGCCTGCTGGCCCGCAATCTGCCATTGCGCCCCGTGGGCTGGGCGCTCAGGCTGCTGCTGTTTCCCAGCGGTCTTCCCTACGCACCGCCCGATGACCGTATCAGCCACAAAACAGCACAACTGCTGCTGCACCCTTGCGGAAGCAGGGATCGCCTCACCCAGGGCATCTTTCTGACCGATGACGAACGCTTCCGCCAGGGCGTGATCGAGCAGGCCTTCTCCCAGGCCGCCGCGACCGCAGCCATCGAGAAGACCCTGCGCGATGCACACCATGCGGGCCTCATCAACGCCGAGGACAAAATCAAACAAGCGCAGGAGGCGTTGGAGAAAGACCTGATATCCGAGCAGGAATTCGAGGACGTAAAGAAAATGCACCTGCTGCGCCGCCAGGTGATCACCGTCGATAGTTTCGAGGATTACGGCAAACAATACCTGCTACAGCCTGAACCCACGGATTCGGAACCAAGACCAGCAACCATGTGACCTAAACCATGAACAGCAAAACCAGCATCTCCGGCATTCCCCAGGACAGCCCGGTGTTCATCATCGATGGCGCCCGCACCCCACAGCTCAAGGCGGGCGGCCCGCCGGGTCCTTTCCGCGCCAGCGATCTGGCGGTGTCTGCCGCCAGATCATTGTTGTTGCGCATGCCCTTCGACGCTTCCGCCCTGGATGAAGTGATTTTCGGCTGTGTATCCTCCGGTCCGGATGAAGCCAATATCGCCCGGGTCATCTCCCTGCGCCTGGGCTGTGGTGACAAGGTTCCCGCATTCAGCGTGCAACGAAACTGCGCCTCCGGGATGCAGGCCCTGGACAGCGCAGCCAAGGATATCGCCAGCGGCAGGGCGGATCTGATTCTGGCTGGCGGCACCGAAGCCATGAGCCATCACCCCGTCATACTCAACAACGCCATGGTCGCCTGGCTGGCCGCCTGGAACCAGGCGCGCAATCTTCCCACCCGTATCCGCACTTTGGGGAAGCTCAAAGCCTCCCATTTTAAACCCGTCATCGCCATTCTCCGGGGACTTACCGATCCCGTGGTCGGACTTTCCATGGGACAGACCGCAGAACAGCTGGCGGAAGATTTCAACATCAGCAGGGAAAACATGGATCAATACGCCGTGCGCAGCCACCAACGTCTGGCGGAAGCCATGGAAAACGGCTACCTGGATGAAGTCACTCCCCTGTACGACAAGGATGGAAACGTCTATACCACAGACAACGGAGTTCGCCCGGACAGCAGCATGGAGAAACTGGCCAGGCTCAAGCCGGTATTCGACCGGCCCGTAGGCAAGGTAACCGCCGGCAACAGCGCCCAGATCACCGACGGTGCAGCCTGTCTGCTGCTGGCGTCTGCCAGCGCGGTGGAAAAACATCAGCTCCCGGTGCTCGGCCGCATTGCGGACAGCCAGTGGGCGGGGCTGGAACCGGCGCGCATGGGTCTGGGACCGGTATACGCCATGGCGCCTGTTCTCATGCGGCAGCAGCTTGACAGCAGCGACATCGACTACTGGGAAATCAACGAAGCCTTTGCCGCCCAGGTGCTCGCCTGCATGCACGCATGGCAGGATCAGGACTTCTGCATGCAGTCCTTGGGGCTGCCCCAGGCCTTTTCCTCCATCCCGGAAGACAACCTGAACATCGACGGGGGCGGCATCAGCCTCGGCCATCCCGTGGGCGCCAGTGGCGCACGCATCGTTCTGCATTTGCTCAAGGTGCTGGAACGGAAACAGGCAAAAAGGGGCATGGCCAGCCTCTGTATCGGCGGCGGCCAGGGCGGCGCCATGCTGGTTGAGAGGATCGAATCATGAACAAACATTTCCATGTGCGATACGATGAACAGCAGCTTGCCTGGCTGTATTTCGACGCCGCCGACACCACAACCAATGTGCTCACGGAAGAGGCATTGGAAGAATTCGACCAACAGCTGCTCGGCATTGCCCAGGCCCGCCCCAAGGGATTGGTGATCCTCTCCGCCAAGAAAAGCGGCTTCATTGCTGGTGCGGATGTAAAGGCCTTTGCCACCATCCACTCCCCCGAAGCAGCAAAAAAGCTGATTCTGCGCGCCCACGACATTTTTCATCGGCTGGAGGCCCTGCCCTTTCCCAGCGTAGCGCTGATTCACGGCTTCTGTCTGGGCGGCGGGCTGGAACTGGCCTTGGCCTGCCGCTATCGCGTTGCCAGCACGGATCCAGCCACCCGGCTGGGGTTTCCCGAAGTGCGGCTGGGCATCTTTCCAGGCTTTGGCGGCAGTGTGCGAAGCATCCAGCTGCTGGGGCATCTGCCAGCGATGCAGATGATGCTGTCGGCGCACTCACTCAGCGCCAAAGCAGCCAAGCGCATCCACCTGGTGGATTACGCCGTGCCGCAGCGGCAACTGAAAAACACCGCCCGCAAGCTCATCGAAGAACAGCCTCCCAGGCATCGGCCCGGGCTGCTGCAACGCATTCCGGGAAACTTCGTCCTGCGCCCGGCAGTGGCCCGCATACTGGCAAAACAGGTAGCGAAAAGAGTACGGCAATCCCACTACCCGGCGCCTTATGCGTTAATCACGCACTGGCGGCAAAATGCTGGAAATACCGCGCAGATGTATGCCAGTGAAGCACAACAGGTATCCTCCCTGCTCACGGGAGAAACCGCACAGAACCTGATTCGCGTATTCTTGTTGCAGGATCGCCTCAAAGGATTGGCGGAAAAAAGCAGCTTTCAGGCAAAACAGGTGCATGTTATCGGCGGCGGCATCATGGGAGGGGATATCGCGGCCTGGTGCATACTGCGTGGACTCAAGGTAACCCTGCAGGATCGCGCCCCGGAGTATCTAGGCCACGCCATTGCCCGTGCCCATTCCCTGTTCCGGAAAAAGCTCAGGGATCACTACCTGGTGCAGGACGCCATGGATCGCTTGCTTCCGGATCACCTCGGCGAAGGTGTGGGAAAAGCAGACCTGGTGATCGAGGCGATATTTGAAGACATAGATGCCAAACAAACGCTGTACGAAAAAGTGGAGCCACAGATGAAAGAAACCGCCCTGCTGGCCACCAACACTTCCAGCATTCCCCTGGAAAAACTGGCGGAAAAACTACAGCACCCGCCCCGGCTCATTGGTTTGCATTTCTTCAATCCGGTAGCAAAAATGCCTCTGGTCGAGATTGTCACCCAGGAGGATAACCCACCCCAGCTGATCGCGGATGCAACCCGCTTCACCAAAGCCATCGGCAAACTCCCGCTGCCGGTAAAAAGCCGGCCGGGGTTCCTGGTCAATCGCGTGCTTATGCCCTATCTGCTGGAAGCCGTCACCCTGTTGCAAGAAGGTATTTCCGCCGCCGACATCGACGAAGCCGCCATCCGCTTCGGCATGCCCATGGGGCCAGTGGAACTGGCCGATACCGTGGGTCTGGATATTTGCCTGTCAGTGGCGGAGAAACTCTCGGAGACCCTGCACAATGAAGTGCCCGAAAACCTGCGGAACAAGGTAGAAGCGGGCCATCTCGGGAAGAAATCAGGACAAGGCTTCTTCACCTGGAGCAAGGGCAAGGCACAAAAAGAAGCCGCCAGCGCCT
Organism: Sedimenticola sp.; assembly: GCA_027083925.1. Classification (GTDB taxonomy): domain Bacteria; phylum Pseudomonadota; class Gammaproteobacteria; order Chromatiales; family Chromatiaceae; genus Thiolapillus. The sequence continues at coordinate 16,069 of JALWMK010000072.1, forward strand.
TGGAAGACAAGCTGAATCACTATGCTGACCGTATGATTCTGCGCCTGATAAACGAGTCCATGGCCTGCCTGCGCGAAGCAATCGTGGAAGATGCGGATCTGCTGGATGCCGGTATTATTTTCGGCACCGGGTTTGCACCATTTCGCGGCGGCCCCATGCATTATGCGGATAAAATCGGCAAGACGGAAATTCTCAGCAAACTCGGGAAACTGGAATACACTTATGGTAGTCGCTTTACTCCCGACCCGGGTTGGGAAGACCATTTTGCAAAATAGAGCCTGTTAACACTAACTTCAATAGGCTCTTGTTGCACCTGAAAAAGCGCCGATCAAGGCGCGAGGAGAGGAATTTGTTTGCTCCAAGTGAACGACGAGCAACGCCGGGTGGCGCTTTTTCAGGCGCAACCCGCAAGGCTGGGGCTGTTTTTCCACCCAGCGGTGTTACCATTCGTTCATGTAGCGCCAACTTCACTCTTTCTGCCTTGCTGGGTGGAAAAACAGCCCCAGCAGAATCTATTGGATTCGTGTTAACAGATCCCAGGAGGTATGCATGAGTAACGATACGCTCATCACCCTGAAAGAAGCACCCACACTGGCTGCGGTATTCCGCCAGCGCGTTGCCCACACCCCCAACGCCATCGCCTATATTCAGCACGACATCAAGGACGGGCAGTGGCATGAATACAGCTGGTCAGAAACTGCCGGAGAAGTTATACGCTGGCAAGCCGCCCTGAAGTCTTCCGGCCTGCAAGCCGGCGAGCGGGTAGTCATCATGTGCAAGAACTCCAGGGAATGGGTGATCTGCGATCAGGCAACTCTGGGACTGGGACTGGTGCTGGTTCCCGTGTTCATGAACGACAGGGCGGAAAACATCAACTGGATCAGCAACGATTGCAGCGCCGCCCTGCTGGTGATCGAAGGTCAGGAGCAATGGAACACCCTTAAAGACAGTATTGATGAACTGGAAAGCGTACATACGATTGTCACCATACATGAAATCAAAGACAAACACCCCAAGCTCAAGTCACTACAGGAATGGCTGCCCCGGGAACCTGTTACTGCCAACCTTGCCGAAGAAGAAACTTCTTCCGCAGAGCTGGCGACGATTGTCTACACATCAGGCACCACGGGGCGCCCCAAAGGGGTCATGCTCAGTCACCACAATATCCTCTGGAATATACACGCCGCACTGCAGCTGTTTGATATCGGCCCGGACAATACCTTTTTGTCTTTTCTGCCCCTATCCCATACGTTTGAACGAACTGTAGGCTATTATCTTGCCATGGTATGTGGCGCGACCACGGCCTATAACCGTTCCATACCACAGCTTGCAGAAGACCTTTCCATCATCAAACCCACACTGCTGGTTTCCGTACCACGCATATTCGAGCGCATCTATGGACGTATCATGGACAAGCTCATGACTGAATCCGGCATCAAGCAAAAACTGTTTAAATACGCCATTGATACTGGCTGGAAAAAATTCGAGTACGATCAGGGGAGAGGAAAATGGATGCCCGCGCTTCTTCTGCATCCCCTGCTGGACGCTTTGGTAGGCGCCAAGGTGCGTGCACGCTTGGGAGGACAGCTTCGTTTCACCGTTTGCGGCGGCGCTGCGCTTTCTCCCGATGTGGCACGCATGTTCATTGGGCTGGGCATTCCTGTAACCCAGGGATATGGCCTTACCGAAACCAGCCCGGTAATCGCCGCCAACCCTCTGGAGGACAACATCCCTGCGTCTGTAGGGCTTCCCCTGCCTGGTGTGGAAGTGGAAATTTCTGACCAGGAGGAACTGCTCACCCGCAGCCCCAGCATCATGATCGGCTACTGGAACAAACCGGAAGCCACCGCCGACATGATCGACGCACAAGGCTGGCTGCATACCGGAGACAAGGCCAGAATTGAAGACGGGCATGTATTCATCACCGGACGCCTGAAGGAAATCATCGTGCTGTCTACGGGCGAAAAAATTCCTCCCACAGACATGGAAAATGCCATTGCCCTGGATCCACTCATTGAACAGGCGATGGTAATCGGCGAAGGGAAACCCTATCTTTCGGCACTGGTAGTACCAAATCCCGAGCATTTCGAGCAACTATGCCGTTCGTCTGGACTCAAACCCGGCGATGCAGAAAACTACAACAATGAAGTGGTGCGCGAACAGGTGTTGCAGCGGGTTCAGGAGAAACTCAGCTCCTTTCCCGGTTATGCAAAAATCCACAATGTAGCAATACTGAACGAACCCTTGACGCCGGAAAACGGTTTGCTCACCCCCACCCTGAAGCTGCGCCGCAACCGGATATTGATGTATTACACCGATGAAGTGGCCGATTTGTATTCTGGACACTGAGGGGGATTTTATTTGGCCGGGGCTGCAAATAA
>JALWMK010000073.1 GCA_027083925.1 Sedimenticola sp.
ATCAAGGTTTGCCATTCGGCTTTGCTTCGACGAATCGCCATGGGGTGCTCCTGTGTATTAAAAGACAGGGGCAGGTTATGATGCAATTAGCGACTGGGGAAGTACGTCGTGGAATGACCGGTTACGTATCAACTGAGGCCTGTTAAGGGCACCTCTATTAATTCATGATTGGCATCTACGCACATGAGGGCAGCGATAACTTCGTCGCCTACAGGGAGGCAGGTGAGGGGCGTAAGCTGGGAGCGGAAGCTTTGAAAATCTTGCAAATAGCCTGCTACAAGGTGAATTGCGCTTGCGCAAGAGAAGCTGCCCTGGGGCATTTGCTGCGATCTTCATCTTGTTCTCACTGCCCTCATGCACGAATCTGCTCAAACAGAATGAATAGAGGTGCCCTTAAGATGATCCCGTTGCAGGTTCCCTGAAGGCAATGCGGCGCGCTGGTGATAATCATTCTCCAGTATCCAGGGGTTCGAACAACACCTCCAGGTCGGTGTCACTCAACGGGAAGGTTCTGCCTTTTTCATTAACCTGGCGGTAGTACGCCTTCGGCCAGGACTTTCTTTTTCTCTTGCAGGGCGAGCATCTTTTCTTCCACGGTGCTTCCGGTGAGCAGCTTGTATACGAATACCGGCTTGTCCTGGCTGATGCGGTGGGCGCGATCCATGCTGGGCCTCTGCGCCTGTGGTATTTCTTCCATCGCCCTTGATCTGCACCGGCTCCCACTATCAATTTGTTGCATGATTTCTTGACGCTGTCATTTAATGATATTTTGGGTGCGTTTAACCTGTTTTAGTTTTATATGAATGGCCGCTTTGGCCATTAAGTGCGCACTTACAGGAGCTGTGATAAACAAGAAAATGGTAATCAATACTTCGTGCAAGCTGATTTGATCTGTATTAAAACTAAAGTACAAGGCCGATGCAATTAATAGCGCCCCTACACCCAAAGTGGTTGCCTTTGTTGGGCCGTGTAACCGCATAAAAAAATCGGGAAGCTTATACAAACCAATTGACCCTACAAGGGTAAAGAATGCGCCTACCAGTATTAACGCAGATAAAATCCATTCAAACATATTCTTAACCTTTTAAAGAGTGCCCGCAAGCTTCCTCTATTCCATAATATCGCCGCGAAGCAGGTATTTGCTTAAACCAATGGTTCCGACAAAGCCCATCACGGCAATCAGCAGCGCAGCTTCAAAATACAACGCACTATGAAAATACATTCCTAACAAAACCAGTAGTGCAATGGCATTAATATACAGCGTGTCCAGCGCCAAAATACGGTCAGGTACATCGGGCCCTTTTAGCAGCCGGATGAAGGCCAGTAGCAGCGCCAGAGCGACAAAAGAAAATGCGATTAACAAGGAGGTTTCTAGCATACTGTGAATATCTTATTTAAGGGAGCTTCGTAACGCTCTTTAATTTCTTTAACCGCTGCAGGAATGTCTTCGATATGAAGTGCATGTACCAGCAAACGACTCCTGTCTTCTGTCAAGTCACATGAGACTGTTCCGGGAGTAAGCGATATGGTGTTGGCTAACAAGCTAATGCCTATGGGGGTTTGGATATCCAAATCAACATAAAAGAACCCGGGGCGCAAGTCTTTGTTGTGGCCTAAAATGAGTTTTGCGACGGCCATATTGGCCACTAAAATATCCCATAACACTACGCCTGCATACTTCAACAAGGCAAACGGCGCTCGAATACGGTTTTTTTCCGGCCAAAAGCCAGAGGTTAAAAAGGGAATTGAAATCGCTAAAATTAATCCTAAAACAATATGCCCTGCGCCTACGGTGTTATTAAGCAATAACCAAACGCCCCACAATGCCAAGGTAAGAATGGGGTGAGGAAAAAGCTTGGTAAAAAAAGCACTCATCGCTTGGTAATCTCCATAACCGCTGGCGTAGAAAGTACTGCTTCAATATAAGCGGTACTATTAAACAATTGGTTACCTGCCGATTCTGTGAACGCAGTAATCGGTTGTGCGAAAATCACCAATACCGGGCCAGCAAAAAATAAGGTTATTACCGCGGCAAACGCCATACGGTTCAATGGCTCTCCTGGCGCCGCAGCCGTAAGCCCCGCATTTTCCGGCAAGGTGCGATAGAAAAGGAAAGAGCCTGAACGTGCCATGGTTAAGATGGTGAGCAAACCTGCAGACAGAATGATAAAAATGGCTCCTGCAAACCACGGATGATCCAGAGCGGCGCTCAAAATAAGCACCTTGCCAAAAAAACCTGATAATGGCGGCATGCCTGTCATGGCTATGGCGCCGAACATAAAGGCGGAACCAATGGCAATGGCATTTGGCATGGAGGGTGCTGCTTCAAAGCGGTCTTCATAAATACCGCGCCCCCTTAACACTATGTCTGCCAACAAGAACATTGCGCCCGCAATCAAGGTGGAATGAATCATATAATACAGGGTGGCGCTCAAGGCGGCAGGGGTCATTAGTCCTACCCCAATTAACAAGGTTGCAACAGAAGCCAGAACCAGATAAGCCACTTGCTCACGTAAACCACGCGCTGCCATTACGCCTAAAGCAGCTAATAAAAGCGTTAGCAAACCCAGCCCTAATACCCAGGGGGCATAATACTGTGCAAGCTCCCCTGCCTCACTACCAAAAATAGTGCCATGAATTCTAATAATGGCATAAATCCCTACTTTGGTCATAATCGCGAACAAAGCCGCCACTGGGGCTGATGTGTTTGCATATGCGCGGGGCATCCATAAATACAGTGGGAACATTGCAGCTTTTACCCCAAAGACGACTAACAGCAGCAAACCCGCAGCGGCAATGAGTCCAAGATCGTCTGCAGGCGCTACCGCTATTCTAGCGGCCATATCGGCTATATTAAGCGTACCTAAAATGCCATAAAGCGCACCCACCGCAAACAAAAACAAGGTAGAACCAATGAGGTTGATCACCACATAGTGCAGCCCTGCTTTGGTTCGCAAGCGTCCATTGCCATGCAATAACAAACCGTAAGACGCCAATAGCAGCACCTCGAAGAATACAAACAGGTTGAAGACATCTCCTGTTAAAAAAGCGCCATTCAAGCCGAATAACTGCAGCTGAAACAACGCATGAAAATGTGTACCTTTATTATCTGTATCGGTGGTGATGGCATACCATAACGCACCGAGTGCCAAAAGCGCGGTAATCAACACCATGAGCGCAGACAGCCTGTCCAGCACTAGAACAATCCCGAACGGGGCTGTCCAGTTGCCCAACAAGTACACTTGGTATTGCCCGGTCAAAGATGTTGATACCAATGCGCAACCGAGTAGCACTAGCCCGGTAACAGCCAGGAAACTAATGGTGCGCCGGAGATAAATCCCGCCTGTTTGAGCGAGTATGAGGATAAACCCTGCTATTAGCGGTAATAGAACCGGCCAGGCGGTTAAATTTGTCACTTAGTTCGCCTCCTTTTTCGGGGAATGGCTACCTTGTGCGGAGGGCGGAGCGTCCGTTGGCCGTAGCTGCTCAGCTTGTTCTTCTCTTGCAAGTATTAAACCGTCCACATGGTCATTGCCTAGCTCGCCACGTGCTTTCAGGGCTAATACAATTAGAAACGCAGTCATCCCAAAGGCAATCACAATTGCTGTCAGCACCAGCGCTTGAGGCAAAGGGTCGCTATATTGCATGGACGCTGCTGTTTTATCGATGATTGCAGGTGCTCCTATTGTCAGGCGACCCATGGTAAACAAAAAGACATTGACGGCATAAGCCAACAAAGTTAATCCCATTACTACGGGAAAGGTTCGTGCGCGTAATGTTAAGTACACGCCAGTAGCCGTCAACACTCCAATTGCCAGAGAAACAAGCCATTCCATTATTGTGACTCCTGCGGTGGACTTTGTGATGAGTGCCGGGTTGATTCCCGTTCCAGTTTTTGTTGCATTTTGTGTGAAGAGTCACTTAGTTTACCCAGCTCAACCAGGCTCATAACTGCTGCGCCCACCACCACCAAAAAGACACCTAAATCAAAGGCGATGGCACTGGCTACTTCAAATTTTCCAACAACAGGCCAGTTTAGGTAGGTAAAGGTGGAGGTTAGGAAGGGGTAGCCTAAGCCTATCGCCACCAGGCCGGTTGTAGTAGCAATTAATAGTCCCAAACCAATTGCCCAATGCATATCAAATTTTAGACGCTCATTTGTCCATGCAATGCCATTGGCCAAGTACTGAACAATTAATGCAACTGCGGCTATCAAACCTGCAATAAACCCACCGCCCGGCAAATTGTGCCCCCGCAGGAAAATATAAACGGCAATCATCAGCATTAAAGGAAGCAGCAAGCGGGTAAGCGTCCGCATTATTTCCGGGTGGTTGTCATTGCTCCACGGAAGTCCATGGCTGTCCTGATCCGGTGCAGGTAGTTTCATGCCTTGTAACATGGCATAAATACCCAGTCCAGCTAATGCCAATACGACAATTTCACCTAAGGTATCTGTGCCCCTGAAATCAACCAGAATAATGTTAACCACGTTGGTTCCGCCGCCACCAGAAACTGCGTTTAACAAGAAAAATTCGGAAATAGGCGTAAATTCACGCGTTAATACCGCCATGGTCAAGACCATTACCCCAACCCCCGATAAAACGGCAATAACCACATCGCGGGTGATATGAGTCCGAGTAGATTCTTGGGGGCTTGTTTGAGGTAAAAAATACAAGGCTAACAGCAATAAAATAATTGTTACCACTTCAACTGAAAGTTGCGTTAAGGCCAAATCTGGTGCAGAAAATTTAACAAACACCAATGAGACCACCAGGCCAATCACGCCCAGCATGATTAAAGCAATCAAACGTTTTTTATGTAATACAGCGGTCATTAAGCTGGCAATTACTAACATTGCCATGGCCAGTATGCTCACCGCGTCGACAGGTAGCAGCTCTCTCGTGCCTAACAAGGGTGCAGGAACCGTTGTAAAACCAATGAAGCCCGCCAATAATGCTGTGGCAATCACCCAGGCCGAAGCACTTTGCAAGGATCCTTTGTCAAACGAGCGGGTAACATGGGCAGCAAATAGATCCATTCCATTGAGGATTGCGTTAAAAATAATACGCGCATCCCAGCGCGCAACATTTGCTTCATGCCAGACAAATAAACGTTTGCGGACAACATAAACCAGTATCCCCAAAGCCAGCGCAACAAAGCTCATTAACAATGGTAAATTAAAGCCATGCCATATGGCCAAGCTGTAACTCGGGGGATCTGTTTGCAAAGCACCGGATACGGCAATTGCCAATATCGGTGCTACAGTAAACATGGGTAAAATTCCTACGGACAAACAAATTATCACCAGCAGATCGACCGGGATTTTCATGAAACGCGGTGGTTCATGTGGCGTTTTGGGTAAATCAATTGGCTCACCATTAAAGAACACATCGTGAATAAAGCGTAATGAATACGCCACCGAGAAAATAGCGGCAACAAGCACTAATACAGGAATCGTCCATGCAAGGGCTGAAGAGTGTGATGCCATTAGTGCCTGATCAAAAAACATTTCTTTACTCAGGAAGCCGTTTAGTAAAGGTACGCCTGCCATTGCTGCGGCAGCGATCATTGCCAATGCAGCTGTATGTGGCATGTATTTGAGCAAGCCATTGATTCTACGCATATCTCGCGTGCCCGTTTCATGGTCGATGATTCCCGCCACCATAAACAGCGAAGCCTTGAAGGTGGCATGGTTGATAATATGAAAAATCGCCGCTACTGCGGCTAGTTGGGTGCCGAACCCGAACAACAAGGTTATGAGCCCCAAATGACTAATGGTTGAATATGCCAGCAATCCTTTAATGTCATGTTGAAACAGTGCGGTATATGCACCGATAAGCAAGGTAATTAATCCTGCCCCACCTACGAGCCATGTCCACTCAGGTGTGCCTGACAGTACCGGAAAAAAACGTGCTAACAGGAAAATGCCCGCTTTAACCATGGTGGCAGAATGCAAATAGGCTGAAACAGGTGTTGGTGCAGCCATGGCATGTGGTAGCCAGAAATGAAATGGAAACTGTGCTGATTTTGTAAAGACACCGATTAAAAACAACACCAATATGGGTAGATATAGTGTATGAGAGCGTACTAATTCCCCTGCGGCCAGTATATCTGTCAGGTTATAGCTGCCCACGACATGTCCAAGTAACAAGGCGCCAGCCAGTAAGGACAATCCGCCTGCCCCTGTAATGATCAAAGCCATACTGGCGCCAGCTCGGGCGTCTTGCCGGTGTTGCCAATAACTAATCAATAAAAAAGACGTAAGTGAGGTTAATTCCCAAAACACTACTAACTGAATCAAGTTTTCGGATAATACAATCCCGAGCATGGAGCCCATGAACATGAGCAAATAGGCAAAGAATCGGCCCATCGAATCATTTTTAGACAAGTAATAACGGGCATAGATAATAACCAGCAAGCCGATCACAAGAATCAGTAGCGCAAATAGTAAGGCCAAGCCGTCTAAGCGAAAGGCAAACTCCAATCCTATGGCGGGAATCCATGACCAGCTTTGGATTAAGGTTTCATCTGCAAATGGCAGTGCCATCACGGGGGCTAGGAAAGCCAATGATAAAATAGTAATGAATGCGGCGACCCATGCTGACGCCAGACGATTAATTCTGGATGCCCAGGCTGCAACAATGGCACCCACAAAAGGCAATAAAGCCACGATGGGCAAGTTAAAGCTTAAAAGGGTTATGGATGTCATGAGTTACCTGTTAGTAAATAAACCTGAATCCGTGGGTTCATGACGGCGCATGGCGCAAGCTGTTGATTCCCCAGCGGTTCAAAAAATGCTCGCTTAACCTGAGGGTGAAGCCAGGATTTTTTGCTACCACCGGGAAATCAATATCATACACTCTGCATCCGCCCTGAACCCACGGATTCAGGATAAAATCACAAAATGGGCTTGAGATCCATAAGGAGCACCTCTATAAATGTCATTCCGGCGCATGAATCTAGTGATGGGTTGGTGCGCCGGTGTGACGAAAGCCGAATTATACGAGGCGCCCTAAAGATGTTAAAACACTTTAAAGGGATTTAACCCGGAAAATTCATGAATCGTACGCGCCCTCGCTTGTTTCTTGTTTCCACAAGGCATTTTCTTCAGTTGCCTGTACTCGTGGATATGGGGCGCCTTCAGAAAATCCCTTTTGAAAACAATCTCCTGCGCGATCATTACACGAATTCATGAAATTTCCAGGTTAAATTCCAGGTTAAAATATTCTATGCAGGCTTCTGAATAAAGAGCGTCTCGATTCATCCTGTTGGAGCAGATCATGTGCTTGAGATGCCCTCAATATCATACGCCCTGCATCCGCCCTGAACCCGCGGATTCAGGATGATGCCATTTGTCCAGCGGCAGCTGGCTGGTGGTGATGGCGGAACGAACATCATGCCAGCCCTCCAGGATCTCCAACAGCTCTCTATGTTGCAGGACACACAAATCCTCTGTCGCACGCTCATTCTTCAGGGACTTTTTTTGTAAATATCATAGTAAAGACCATATACTTCCCGCCATGATTCAGACAGAGACAATTTTACGCGCCCTGGCCGATGGTACGCGCCTGCGTGTCACCAACCTGCTGCTGGTGGAAAAAGAGCTTTGTGTCTGTGAGCTGACCGAAGCGCTGCAAATGGCTCAGCCCAAGGTGTCCCGTCATCTGGCCATTCTGCGCGAAGCAGGGCTGGTACTGGATCGCCGCGAAGGCTTGTGGATCCATTACCGCATTCATCCGGATCTGCCCGCCTGGGGGAATCAGTTGCTGGAAGCAGTGCACAAAGGCTGCCAGGGAAAGCCCCCCTACGCCAGTGATCTCAAGCGCCTTTCCCGCAAGACCACAAAGGCCGCCGCATCCTGCAGCTGAAACCCCTTGTCATCAGTTTGTCATATTGGTCTGATATATTTGTTTAAGGTAATATACTGAGAAACAGATTTTATTTTCCACAAGGAGATATTGCAAATGAGCATCAGGGTGGGTATCAACGGCTTTGGCCGCATGGGGAAACTGGGCTTTCGCGCTGGCTGGGGCAATCCGGCTTATGAAATCGTGCATGTCAATGAAATCAGCGGCGACGCCCGGTGCCACGCGCATCTGCTGGAATTCGATTCAGTTCACGGGCACTGGAACCGCGCAATCTCCGCCAACGACGATGCCATCACGGTGGATGGCCGCGAAATCGGTTTCAGCAGCCTGGCAACACCTGCAGAGGTGGACTGGGCCGGCAAAGGCGTGGACCTGGTCATTGAGTGCTCAGGCAAATTCAAGACGGAAAGCGCCCTGCAGCCCTATTTCGACCAGGGCATCAGGAAAGTTCTGGTATCCGCCCCAGTCCCCGGCCCTGCCCTGAATATCGTCTATGGTGTGAATCATCAGCTATACGATCCGGACATCCATCATATCGTCACCGCCGCCTCATGCACCACCAACTGCCTTGCGCCAGTGGTGAAAGTCATGCATGAGAAGGTGGGCATACTGCGCGGCTGCATGACCACCATTCACGACATCACCAACACCCAGACCATCGTGGACAAGGGGCACAAGGATCTGCGCCGGGCGCGTGCCTGCGGTCAGTCCCTGATCCCCACCAGTACCGGCTCGGCCAAGGCCATCACCAAGATTTTTCCCGAACTGGAAGGCAGGCTCAACGGTCATGCCATACGGGTACCTCTGCTCAATGCTTCCCTGACAGATTTTGTATTCGATGCCGCCAGGCCGGTTACGGCAGAAGAACTCAACGGTTACTTCAGAGAGGCCGCGGAAGGCGGACTCAAAGACGTCCTGGGTTACGAGGAACGTCCCCTGGTTTCCATCGATTACCTGAATGATCCGCGTTCTTCCATCGTGGATGCCCAGTCCACTATGGTCATCAATGAAATCCAGGTGAAGATCTATGCCTGGTACGACAATGAGTGGGGCTATGTGAACCGTATGATGGAAATCGCTCAGATGATGGCTGAAAGTATGTAGATCGATGGATAGCGGCATCCGTAATTATCTCATCGTCACCAGCGGTTACTGGGCTTTTACCATCACCGATGGCGCCATCCGCATGCTGGTGGTGCTGTACTTTCACCTGCTGGGCTACTCACCTTTCGAAGTGGCCATGCTGTTCCTGTTCTACGAGTTCTTTGGCATCGTCACCAACCTGGTGGGGGGCTGGCTGGGGGCGCGCATCGGACTGAACCTGACCATGCATATCGGCATGGGCCTGCAGGTTGCCGCCCTGGTGATGCTAGCGGTGCCCGATGCCTGGCTCTCTGTGCCGTATGTGATGTTCGCACAGGCGCTCTCGGGCATCGCCAAGGATCTGAACAAGATGTCCGCCAAGGCCTCGGTGAAAACCCTGGTCAGCAGCGATTCAAGCGGCCAGCTGTTCAAATGGGTGGCGATACTCACCGGCTCCAAGAACGCCCTCAAGGGCGGTGGTTTCTTCATCGGCGCCGCACTGCTGCAATGGATAGGCTTCCGCGCCGCCTTGCTGGTGCTGGCGGGCATACTGCTGGTGGTGCTCGTCATCACTGCTATCCTGCTGCCCTCGGGGGTCGGGAAGATGAAATCCAAACCCAGGTTCCGCCAGGTATTCTCCAAAGTGCCTGCCATCAACTGGCTGTCGGCCGCACGCTTCTTTCTGTTTGGCTCCCGGGATGTATGGTTCGTGGTGGGGTTGCCGGTGTTTCTCTACGACGTACTGAAATGGGACTTCATGGAAGTGGGCGCCTTTCTCGCCCTGTGGGTCATCGGCTATGGTTTCATCCAGGCCAGCGCGCCCAAACTGATCGGCCGAAGTCATCACGGCAGAGGTCCCGGTGGCGGTACGGCGCGCTTCTGGACTTTCGTGCTGGCGGTTTTTCCTGCTGGCATTGCCTTGGGGCTGGCATGGGGCTGGCCGGCAGACATCGTGATCATAACCGGCCTGATCCTGTTCGGCGTAGTATTCGCCATCAATTCCGCCGTGCATTCCTACCTGATCCTGGCCTATTCCTCCCGTGACAAGGTGGCCATGAATGTAGGGTTTTACTACATGGCCAATGCTGGCGGCCGCCTGGCAGGCACGGTGCTGTCCGGTTGGGCCTATCAGGTCTGGGGGTTGGAAGGCTGCCTGTGGTGGTCCACGGGATTTGTTCTGATGGCGGCTTTGCTATCCCTGGCCTTGCCGGAAATTCAGGAGGAAAAAGCAATTTCCGGAGCCGTGTAACCCATCTGGTGTATCCTGTTTAGTAGATTTGATACCCACCGGAACGGGAGAGCCTTATGATCCGCATACTGAGCATAGAATTTCTGCTGATGTTCGTTGTTGGCGCCATTTCGTTCCGCTTGGTGTGGGCTTTCACGGGCAAGATGCTTCCCTGCTGGATCACCATTATACTGCTGGCGGTACTTATCCTGCTGTTTGTTCCCGGTCATATCGATGAATCACTGATCGTGGAATTTGGCGGCAAACTCCCGGAAAAATACCCGCTCAGCCCCTTCGCTCTCAATCTTCTGCGCAGCGCAGGACTGCTCCTTGGCGCAGGGCTGGCAGCCATTGTTCTTGGAAAGCGTAAAGCAATAGGGCTGGAAGACACACCACCCTATGATGATTTCCCCTGAACATCTGCGCATTTATATCTCCCTGTTGATATATTTGCTATATCGCATATAATGCACAGATGTTTGAATCCCTGGGCAACTTGATCGCCTACCAGTGGCTGGGCCTGTCGCCCGCCAGTCACCTGGGTGCTGCGGCGCAGTTCTTCGTCATGGATGTGACCAAGATCTTCGTGCTGCTGGTCGTAGTGATCTATATCATGGGCCTGCTCCGGGCTCTGCTCTCGCCGGAAAAGGTGCGCGAGTTCGTGCGGGGCAAGCCGAAATGGCTGGCGCGCACCCTGGCCATACTGCTGGGGGCGGTCACGCCCTTTTGTTCCTGTTCCTCCGTGCCCCTGTTCATCGGTTTCGTGGAAGCCGGCATTCCCCTGGGCGTCACCTTCTCCTTCCTCATTGCCAGCCCCATGATCAATGAAGTTGCGGCGGTGATCCTGGTCGGTCTGCTGGGCTGGAAGCTGGCTACGCTGTACATCCTGTCCGGCCTGGCGGTTGCCTATGTGGGCGGCATGATCATGGAACGCTTCAGGCCCGAGAGATGGGTGGAAGAGTACGTGTGGAAGATCCACATGGGCGAGATGCAGCGGGCCGAGCCCGATACCTCCCTGGCCGGGCGCCACCATTATGCCTGGCATGAGGTGCGGGAAATCGTGGGAAGGATCTGGAAATGGGTGATTATCGGCATCGCCGTGGGCGCTCTTTTCCATGGCTTTGTACCCGAGACCTGGGTGAGCGAACACCTGGGCGGGAAAGACAACTGGTGGTCTGTTCCAGCCGCCGTCCTGCTGGGCGTTCCCCTGTACTCCAACGCCACCGGGGTGATTCCCATCGCCGAGGCCATGCTGGGCAAGGGCGTGGCCCTGGGTACGGTGCTGGCCCTGATGATGAGCATCGCGGCCCTGTCCCTGCCCGAGATGCTGATTCTGCGCAAGGTCATCAAGTGGCCTGCCCTGGCCCTGTACGCCAGCGTGCTGGCTGTTGCCTTCACCCTGGTGGGCTGGGGCTTCAACCTTATTTCATGAAGGATAGATCCATGACTGAAAAACCCGAACTGCATTCATCCATCATAGCCATGGTATCCCTGGCATCGGGCATTGCTTCCCGTCATCCGGACATGGGTCTGTGCCAGCTGGACAAACTGCGCCAGGCCGGTGTACCCGAGCACCAGATCGCCGCCGTGGTGGAGATCGCCCGGCACATCCGCGACGAGGCCGCGCAAAAACTCGATGCCGCTTTCGATGAGAAAGCACAGCTCGAAATACCGGGGCCAGCTTCCAGGAAAGCCGGGGGCCTGCCCGAACTGAAAGTGGATACTGGTGAGGCATGCTGCACACCGACGCCCGGCGGGCAGTCCTGTTGCTGAGTTATCGGACTGAAGTCCGACCTACACCAGCATTCGGAAATACCTCTTGGAGTCGGGCTGAAGCCCGACCTACCCTGGCATTTGGAGATAACCCATGAAGAATATCAAAGTACTGGGCAGTGGCTGCGCCAACTGCAAAACAACCTACAAGCTCATCGAGGAAATTGCCGCAGAGAAAGGCGTAGATGTGGAACTCGAAAAAATCGAGGACATCGGACAGATCATGAGCTTTGGCGTCATGTCTACGCCCGGCGTGGTCATCGATGACAAAGTCGTGCATGCCGGCGGCGTTCCCGACCGAAAAACCATTGGCGCATGGCTGGACTGACCATAGGCCGCCTGGCCAGGAAGACGGATATATCAACCCGGCGACCAAATATATCGCCCTCAGCCGCCCTGTCTGCGCTGGTGGCAAGGCATCAATACGCCGCTGTAGTTGTTCAATGGCTTGAGGCTGTTTGGGCAAGCGGGACAAGAAGATCCGGGGAAAAACTACAGCGCGAGGCTTGGTAACGCTTTGTATTTTTCTAACATATGCATAACCCAATGTATTGTATTGAGGGCACCTCTATTAATTCATGATTGGCATCTACGCACATGAGGGCAGCGATAACTTCGTCGCCTACAGGGATGTAGGTGAGGGGCGTAAGCTGGGAGCGGAAGCTTTGAAAATCTTGCAAATAGCTTGCTACAAGGTGAATTGCGCTTGCGCAAGAGAAGGTGCCCTGGGGCATTTGCTGCGATCTTCGCCTTGTTCTCACTGCCCTCATGCACGAATCTGCTCAAACAGAATTAATAGAGGTGCCCTTGAGTGATTGAAGAAAATCAGCGGCCTGGTGCAATTATCCGGGATAATGCTCCAGCACAATGATTTGGCCTGCTCATCTCAAGCCACATGGATTATGCTGAGATGGAACCCCGACACCGAGCCATAGTTGAGAGGGCAGGTCATGCTAAAACCCCAGTATCGAGGGTGGCAGACTTCATCTGGAATGGGGCGCAGACTTGGTTTGGAATACCCGTCAGGGTAATTCTGCCCATGCAAGGCGCAATAGCCATAAGGCATTTTTCCCTGGCGCTGCCAATCGGTGGCTGCTATACAGCCAGTTATTTCTTTCTCTTGCCTGGATGGGCGGAGCGTTGGCAAGGGGCGCGTTTTTCACTCCCACTGATCCGGTGGGGCAAGCTGGTTTCTGTTATCATGGCAAGTTACATTGAACCGGCTCATACATCCCGCCTCGCGCTGGGGCATGACGAATAAAACCGCTTGGATTTGTCGATGAAATCACAGATTGCCAACCTCGTTTCCACGGCATTGAATCAGCTGGCGCAAGATGCCGTATTGGGTGTTGAAGAAATCAAGACGCCGGCGGTGGAACGCACCCGCGATAGCGCGCATGGCGATTTTGCCACTAATGCCGCCATGATCAATACCAAAGCTGCGGACATGAAGCCGCGGGATCTGGCGGAAAAAATCGTCGCCGCCCTGCCCGAAAGCGCACAGATCCAGAAGGTGGAGATCGCCGGGCCGGGCTTTATCAACTTCTATCTGGCTGCCGACGCCTATCACGTCGTGGTTCCGCAAATCCTCGAGCAGACCCGCGACTATGGGCGCTCGGATCTGGGCAGGGGCAAGAAGATCCAGGTGGAATTCGTATCTGCCAACCCTACCGGCCCCCTGCATGTGGGCCATGGACGGGGAGCCGCCTATGGTGCTGTAGTGGCGGATCTTCTGCAGGCCGTGGGCTTCGAGGTGCACCGGGAGTACTATGTCAATGATGCGGGGCGACAGATGAATATTCTGGCGACCTCTGTATGGCTGCGCTACCTGGAGCTGGCGGGAGAAGGGCTGGCCTTTCCCAGCAACGGCTACAAGGGTGATTATATATGGGACATTGCCGCCGCCTTGCACCGCGAGCACGGCGATGATTATCGCCACAGTACTGAAGCAGTGTTTGCTGGCGTGGCCGCTGACGAACCCGATGGCGGCGACAAGGAGGCCCATATCGACATGCTTGTCGAGCACTGCAAAGCCCTGCTGGGCGATAACCGCTACCGCTATGTATTCGAGCTGGCACTGAACACCATTCTGGATGATATCCGTGATGACCTGGAGAACTTTGGCATCATCTATGAAGAATGGTATTCCGAACGCAGCCTGGTGGAATCCGGCGCAGTGAACAAGGCCATCGAACGCCTGCGCCAAGCGGGCCATGTGTATGAGGAAAAGGGCGCACTCTGGTTCCGTTCCACCAGCTTTGGTGATGAAAAGGACCGGGTGGTGGTACGTGACAATGGGCAGCCCACTTATTTTGCCTCGGATATTGCCTACCATATGGACAAGCTGGAGCGTGGCTTCGACCGGGTCATCGACATCTGGGGTGCTGACCACCACGGCTATGTGCCCCGGGTAAAAGCAGCCCTTGCCGCCCTGGGAGATGATGCCTCCAAACTGGATGTGCTGCTGGTGCAATTCGCCATTCTGTACCGGGGCGGCGAGAAGCTTGCCATGTCCACCCGCTCCGGCGAGTTCGTCACCTTGCGTCAGCTACGCAAGGAAGTGGGGCGGGATGCCGCACGTTTCTTCTATGTGATGCGCAAGTGCGAGCAGCATCTGGATTTTGATCTGGATCTGGCCAAGTCCCAGTCCAGCGACAATCCGGTGTACTATGTGCAATACGCCCATGCGCGAATCTGCGCGGTATTGCGCCAGGCTTCAGGGAAAAATGTTGCAGTCACACCCACACCGGGGCAGACCAATCTGCAATACCTGACTGAAAAACATGAACTGGCCCTGCTGAAAAACCTGTCACGCTATCCGGAAGTGGTGGAAAGTGCAGCACTGAACGAAGAACCCCACCAGCTCACCCACTACCTGCGCGATCTGGCGAATGACTTTCATGCCTATTACAACGCCCATCAATTTCTAGTGGATGACGCAGCGCTGCGGGATGCGCGCATCAAATTGATTCTGGCCACCCGCGAAGTGCTGCGCAACGGCCTCAACCTGGTCGGTGTATCTGCACCGGAGACGATGTAACTCATGGCAAGAAGGGATTACAAAAGCCGCGCTTCACGCGCAAAAGGAAAAAGCCCGGTTCCTGTATGGGTCTGGCTGCTGGCAGGGTTCATTCTCGGCACTGTATCCACAGGCTTCATTTGCCTGAAGTATGGATCAGCGCCGGCTCAGAGCAACTGGATAGGCACCAGGCCCCCCATCCCGCCGGAGCTGAATCGGGGGCCGGAACAGGTCTCTCCAGAACCCGCTAGAATCAGGCCGCCGCGCTTCGATTTCTACAATCTGCTGCCGGATCAGGAAGTGCTGGTGCCAGACGAGGAAATTGAGCGCCAGGTGCGCCAGTCCCCGCCGGTCAAGCCACAGCAGCAACAGCAACAGCAACAGCAAGATACCACGCCTCTCCCCGGAGCCACCGGCAGCGGCAAACGCTATGTCGTACAGGTCAGCTCGTTTCGCAATCGCAAGGATGCGCAGACGCTCAAGGCAAAACTGGGGCTATTGGGGCTGCGGGCCAAGGTAAACAGAGCCGTTATCAAGGGAAGCACCTGGTATCGCGTCCAGCTCGGCCCGTATGGAAACGCCGCCGCCATGCAGGATGTCCGCAAGCAACTGGCCAGCAGCGGATATAAATCCCTGGCCATTGCGTTGAAATAGGGCTGGCGGCAGTGCAGTTTTTCGCCGATTCCGGTAAGATTACTGGTTTGGTGGTCTGATATACAGGGGCGCCGAATGGGGATTTCCCCGGTGAAAGCCGTGATTCCGGCGGGCATGAGGCCGCAGTGGGCAAAGGCGGTGCAATTGCCGGATTGACGCACATCGGCACCATCCGCCCCTTTGACAGGTATTTTTTCGTTTCCAGTTTTCCATGCGCCGGCAATCCGGCAGGGAGTATTCATCATGACAGATTTCGTATTGGCACCCTCCATTCTTTCCGCAGATTTCGCCAAGCTGGGGCAGGAATGCGACGATGTGTTGGCATCCGGCACCGATTTCATCCATTTCGATGTCATGGACAATCACTATGTACCAAATCTGACCATCGGCCCCCTGGTATGCGACGCCTTGCGCAAGCATGGTATTACCGCTCCCATCGATGTGCATCTCATGGTCAGCCCCGTGGATCGCGTGATCGGTGATTTTGCCGAGGCGGGCGCCACCTATATCACCTTTCACCCCGAAGCTTCCGAGCATGTGGATCGCAGCCTGCAACTGATCAAGAGCGCTGGCTGCAAGTCCGGCCTGGTGTTCAATCCCGCCACCCCCCTCACCTATCTGGAATACGAGCTGGAAAATGTAGACATGATTCTGCTGATGTCTGTTAACCCCGGGTTTGGCGGCCAGAGCTTCATTCCTTCTGCACTGAAAAAACTGCGGGAAGTCCGCAAGATGATCGATGACTCCGGCCTGGATATCCGCCTGGAAATCGATGGCGGAGTCAAGGTGGACAATATTGCTGAAATCGCTGCAGCAGGCGCCGATACCTTCGTGTCCGGCTCCGGCATCTTTGGTGGCCGCAATGAGTCTGATGCCAACAAATATGACAGCAGGGTCAGGGAAATGCGCGAAGCATTGGCCAAGGCTGGCTAACGATGTCCGACAAGCCACAAATGGTTCTTATCGACGTAGATGGAACACTGGTTGACAGCGTTCCCGATCTCGCCTGGTGTGTGGACGAAATGATGAAAGTCCTGGAGCGCGAGTCCTGGGGTGAAGATCGCGTCCGCGACTGGGTGGGAAACGGTGTGGAGCGCCTGGTGCGGCGGGCCTTGATCGGCCAGCTTGACGGCGAGCCTGATGAGGCGGAATTCGAAAAGGCCTATCCCCTGTTTCTGCAACTGTACACAGAAAACACCTCCAAGCGCTCGTATCTCTACCCTGGCGTGGAAGAGGGCCTGGCCTGGCTGCAGAGAGCGGGCTATCCCCTGGGTTGTGTCACCAACAAAGCTGAGCAGTTCACCCTGCCGTTGTTGCAGGATCTTGGCATCTATGACTACTTCGGCATTGTCGTGGCGGGTGACACCCTGCCGGTAAAAAAGCCCGACCCCACCCCCCTGCTGTATGCAGCCGAATTTTTCGGCGTTGCGCCGGAACAGTCGCTGATGATTGGCGATTCCAGAAGCGATGTTACCGCCGCCCGTGCCGCCGGATTTCGCATTATCTGCATGAGCTACGGTTACAACCACGGAGAGGATATCCGCAACTACGAGCCAGATGCGGTAATCGATTCCATGGCCGAACTGAAAACCGTTCTGCCAATGCTTTAGATGATGTTCAGCGCTTCAGGCATGTGTTGGGTCAAGGCACAGCGCGCAGGTAATGGATGCTCCATTGGCAGGCACTGTAACGCAGAGCCGGCACATGCCTGAAGCGCCTAACCAATTAAAATCAAATGACAGGCCCGAACATCGCCTAAAGGGTTGAAATTAACTTGGCGAACGGCCCGTTTTGTTTTATCT
The DNA here is from genome assembly GCA_027083925.1 of Sedimenticola sp. GTDB lineage: Bacteria > Pseudomonadota > Gammaproteobacteria > Chromatiales > Chromatiaceae > Thiolapillus. The sequence goes on from JALWMK010000073.1 coordinate 17,428, forward strand.
TTGGCCTTTACGGCTTGAACCTTTCTGCAATAGAACCATGACAGACACAATGAAGAGACACCAAGGGCGATGGCGCAGCTGAGCATTCAGTTGCGTTGTTCTTTTTGTGTTTCAATTTTGTGGAGAAAGTCATGACCCCTGAAAAATTTGACGCCCTGGTTTCCCAGGGCTACAACCGCATCCCCGTGGTTTGCGAGGTGCTTGCGGATCTCGACACCCCCCTGAGCATCTATCTAAAGCTGGTGGATGGCCCCTATGGCTACTTGTTCGAGTCTGTACAGGGCGGGGAAAAATGGGGGCGCTATTCCATCATCGGCCTGCCCTGCCGCACCCAGCTGCGGGTGCACCGGCACCAGATCACCATCACCAGGGACGGCGAGGTGGTGGAAAGCGCCGAGGCGCCCGATCCTCTGGCCTTCATTGAGGAATTTCAGGCCAGGTACAAGGTGCCGGAATTGCCCGGCCTGCCTCGCTTCAGCGGCGGGCTGGTAGGCTATTTCGGCTATGACACCGTGGGTTATATCGAGCCCCGGCTGTACACTGAGGGCAAGACTGATCCACTGGGGACGCCGGATATCCTGCTCATGGTGTCTGATGAGGTGGTGGTGTTCGACAACCTGGCCGGGCGGATGTTCATCATCGTTCATGCCAACCCCGAACAGGGAGACAGCTGCGCCTCTGCCCATGCAAGGATTGCACGGCTGGCCGGGCGCATGCGTAACAGTCCGCCCCGGCTGCCCCAGGTGCAAGGCCGGGGGATAGAGGAGTCCGATTTCGTATCCGGTTTCACTAAAGAGCGTTTCAAGATGGCGGTGGAGCGCATCAAGGACTACATCGTGGAAGGTGATTGCATGCAGGTGGTGCTGTCCCAGCGGCTGTCCATTCCTTTCCAGGCGCCGCCCCTGGATCTGTACCGGGCGCTGCGCGGGC
>JALWMK010000074.1 GCA_027083925.1 Sedimenticola sp.
AAAAAAGCCCCGCCATGTGGCGAGGCTTCTTGTCTTGATTCTGTTTCCTCAACGAGTATCAGGCGGGCACCACGCTCACGAACTGACGCATCCTGGGGCCTTTCTTCTCAAACTTGACGGTACCGTCACTCAGGGCAAACAGCGTGTGATCCCTGCCGCAACCAACGCCAACGCCGGCATGCACCCGGGTGCCACGCTGACGGACGATGATACTGCCGGCTTTAATAGCCTGGCCACCATAGATCTTTACGCCAAGACGTTTGGATTCCGAATCGCGACCGTTTCTGGAACTACCGCCTGCTTTCTTGTGTGCCATGTTTTCTTCTCCTCAGCCTGCGTTGATGCCGGTGATCTCGAGTTCAGTATATTGCTGGCGATGCCCCTGGCGCTTCAGGTGGTGTTTGCGCCGCTTGAACTTGATGATATGTACCTTTTTGCCTTTGCCATGTGCCCTCACGGTGGCAGTCACCTTGCCATCAAGGTATGGCGCGCCAACCTGCACGTTATCGCCATCGGCAACCATGAGCACTTTGTCCAGCTCGACACTGGAACCTTCTTCGGCATTGATTTTTTCAACCTTCAGGGTCATGCCCTCGCTCACGCGATACTGCTTTCCCCCGGTCTGGATTACGGCATACATGTCAGCATGTCTCCGGTAAAAATAACTGTTAATTACGGCCAGCAAAAATTCAAAGAGCCAGCAGAAAGACGCGGGATTCTAACCAGATTCGCGTCCCAGGTCAAACAATACGGCATATTTATCCAAGCCCTTGGCAGAAAAGGCGTTTCCCTATAGCATCAACATTTCTGTTTGATCTTAATCTCCCCGGGTATTGATGGAACTTTCCGCCATTCGCGAACTCATTGCTGACGACATGCAGGCCACCGACCTGTTGATACTGGATCGCCTCCAGTCGGATGTCGTGCTTATCAATCAAATTGGCCACTATATTATCAACAGCGGCGGCAAGCGCTTGCGTCCGATGATCGTCCAGCTTGCCGCCCTTGCAGTAGGCTACCAGGGAAACCAGCATATCAATCTGGCGGCCATCATTGAGTTTATTCACACCGCCACCTTGCTGCATGACGATGTGGTGGATGGCTCGGACATGCGCCGCAGCAACGAAACCGCCAATGCCGTCTGGGGCAACGCAGCCAGCGTCCTGGTCGGTGATTTTCTCTACTCCCGCTCTTTCGAGATGATGGTGGAAATCCAGAACCTGCGCGTGATGGACGTGCTCTCCCACGCCACCAACCGTATTGCCGAAGGAGAAGTGCTGCAGCTGCTCAACTGCAATGATCCCGACACCACAGAGGAGCAGTACATGGAAGTCATCACCCGCAAAACCGCCACCCTGTTCGAAGCAGGCACAAGGCTGGCCGCCATCGTGGCGGAACGGCCGGAATGCGAGGAACAGGCGCTGGCCGATTATGGTTTGCATCTGGGCATGGCCTTTCAAATGATTGATGACGCCCTGGATTATGGCTCTTCTGATGAAGACATCGGCAAAAACCTCGGAGATGACCTGGCCGAGGGGAAACCCACCCTGCCCCTGATCCGCGCCATCCAGACCGGCAACAAGGAACAGCAAAAACTGCTGAGAACTGCAATTGAAAAAGGCGGCGCCGACATGGCCGGTGAAGTTATGGCGGCAATTGAATCCACCGACGCAATCACTTACACTGCCCACCGTGCCAGGGAAGAAGCAGTACTGGCCAAAAAGGCGCTGGAAGCATTACCCCCTTCCGCATTCAGCAGCGCCCTGGCCGCACTGGCCGACTTCTCGGTACAACGGTCGATCTGACGCAAACCGGAGTGTAGCTCAGCCTGGTAGAGCACTGCCTTCGGGAGGCAGGGGCCGGAGGTTCGAATCCTCTCACTCCGACCAATACTTTCAACAAGTTATCAATCAATAACCCTTCCACCAAGAGCGCCATTGTCGACACAATTCAGAAATATCCGATTTGATGGAAAAATTGGCGTGATTTTAGTACGTTGATCAAGTGCAAGACTCGACCGGCGCAGCACGACATAGCGAATCAGATTTTCGCCAGCAGAAAAACCATGAAAAAAACAATAGATTTTACTCTATACCAACAATAGACAGCATTGATTTCCCTTTATATCAATTTTTCCCGAGAATACCCGCACGCGGCCATTGCCGTTTAGTGAAGGGCACCTCTATTAATTCATGATTGGCATCTACGCACATGAGGACAGCGATAACTTCGTTGAAAATCTTGCAAATAGCCTGCTATTTGCTACGATCTTCGCCTTGTTCTCACTGCCCTCATGCACGAATCTGCTCAAACAGAATTAATAGAGGTGCCCTGAATTATAACCCGGAGTATAAGGAGAAAATCATGCTTGACCAAACTAGTCGTTATGCCAATCTGGATCTCAAAGAGGAAGATCTCATCGCCAGTGGTGATTGGGTTCTGGCCGCCTACAAAATGAAGCCGAAGCCCGGTTTCTTTGACTTCATCGGTACCGCTGCCCACTTCTGCGCCGAGTCTTCCACCGGCACCAACGTTCAGGTGGTGACCACGGATGACTTCACCAAGAATCTGGATGCCATCTGCTATTTTGTCGATGAAGACAAAGAGTTGATGAAGATTGCCTATCCCGTAGATCTGTTCGACCGTAACATCACCGATGGTCGCGCCATGGTGGTCTCCATGATGACCCTGATGATCGGCAACAACCAGGGCATGGGAGATGTAGAATACGCCAAAATGCTTGATTTTTATGTGCCACCCAAGTTCCTGCGCCTGTTTGACGGCCCTTCGATGAATATTCAGGACATGTGGCGGGTGCTGGATCGTGATCTCGACAACGGCGGCATGGTGGTCGGCACCATCATCAAGCCAAAACTGGGCCTGCGTTCCAAGCCGTTCGCTGACGCCTGCTATCAGTTCTGGCTCGGTGGCGACTTCATCAAGAACGACGAACCCCAGGGCAACCAGCTCTATGCACCGATGCGCGAAATCACCCCAATGGTCGCCGATGCGATGAAGCGCGCCATGGATGATACCGGTCAAGCAAAGATCTTCTCCGCCAACATCACCGCTGACGACCCGTTCGAGATGATCGCCCGCGGCGAATACATCCTTGAGACCTTTGGCGAGCACGCCGAAAATGTCGCCTTCCTGGTAGATGGCTATGTGGGTGGTTGCGGTATGGTTACCACGGCACGCCGTTACTTTCCCAACCAGTTCCTGCACTATCATCGCGCCGGGCACGGTGCAGTCACTTCAGAAGAGTCCAACCGCGGTTACACCGCACTGGTGCACATGAAGTGGGCGCGCATGTCAGGGGCTTCCGGAATTCACGTTGGCACCATGGGTTATGGAAAAATGGAAGGTTATGCCAGCGACAAGGTCAACGCCCTGATGCTGGTCGATGATGATGTCGATGGCGATTACTTCCACCAGAACTGGGGCAAGATGAAGTCCTGTACGCCGATCATCTCCGGCGGCATGAACGCCCTGCGTCTGCCAGGCTTCTTTGATAACCTGGGCCACTGCAACGTCATTCAGACCTCCGGCGGCGGCGCTCTCGGCCACAAGGATGGCATCGTTGCTGGCGCCACCTCCCTGCGGCAGGCCGTCAGCGCCTGGCAAGAAGGTGTTGATCTGGTTGACTACGCCAAGGATCATCCGGAGCTGCGCGGCGCTCTGGAGACCTTCCAGGAAGATGCCGACAACCTGTATCCAGGCTGGCGCGAGAAGCTGGGTGTGCACAAGTAAGTAACCCGGCTTATGAGACTTCACCCCGTCAAGGGGTGGAGTCCTCATCACAGAAGAGAGTGGAGTCCACTCTCTTCTGTGATGAGGGTGTTGAAAAAGCCCCTTCTTGGACTTTTTCAACCACGGAAGCGGAAAATGCGATTTCCCGGTTCCCTCATTTTCAATGGCTTACCACCACTGAGATTGGTGGTACATCCTTGTACCGCACAGAGGCCATCGAAAAACTGCGTTTTTCAATGACCTGCTAATGAGGATCGACCCGAAGCGAGAACAATGCGATGACTGACAAACAGCAGTACCTGATCGAAGAGGAACCTTTCTACCAGACTACTGGCAACGAGGTAACACTCTATGAATCTGCCTATAACCGCCGCCTGCCAGTGATGGTCAAAGGGCCGACCGGTTGTGGAAAATCACGTTTCATCGAGTATATGGCGTGGAAGCTGCAGAAACCGCTGATCACCGTCGCCTGTAACGAGGACATGACCGCCGCCGATCTGGTGGGGCGTTTCCTGCTCGACGAAAAAGGCACCCGCTGGCAGGATGGCCCGCTGACGGTGGCGGCGCGTGTTGGCGCCATCTGCTATCTTGACGAAGTGGTCGAGGCACGCCAGGACACCACGGTGGTGATCCATCCACTCACCGATCACCGCCGCGTACTGCCACTGGACAAGAAGGGTGAACTACTGGAGGCACATCCCGACTTTCAGCTGGTAATCTCCTATAATCCCGGCTACCAGAGTCTGATGAAAGATTTGAAACAGTCCACCAAGCAGCGCTTCACTGCGCTGGATTTCGATTACCCGGACAAGGCTGAAGAAGCACGTATCGTTGCCCATGAAGGCGGCGTGGATGCTGCGCTGGCCGAGCATCTGGTAGATATCGCCCACCGCGCCCGTAACCTCAAGGGCCATGGCCTGGATGAGGGAATCTCCACCCGGCTGCTGGTCTATGCGGCACAACTGATCGATGATGGCATCGGGCCGGTAGAAGCCTGTAAAATGGCGCTGGTACGCCCGATTACCGATGACCCCGACATCCGCGCCACACTGGACGCCGCCGTCGAGATGATCCTCGCCTGACGCCCCAGGCGCCGAAGAGCTGTATCATGAATCCGGAAACCCAAGCGTGGCGGGATCGACTCCAGTGCAGCGTCCGCAAAATCGATGATATTTTTGAAGACGCTTTTCTCCAGGCCAGGGAGCTGCTTTCGCCAGAGGGAGTAGACACCTGGCTGGAAAATGCCGACCGCGTATGCAGCCTGGGGCGCGGTACCGAACTGGTGCTGATCTTTCTCGATGAAATTCCGGAGGTGGTGCGCCACAGTGACGAGGCGATTATCCCCGAGGTGGCCGCCACCTGCGCGCTGCTCTCCGAATACGCCGCCGGCAAGGCAATCAACCCTTTCCTCGCCACCCTGCCTGCGGTGGCGCGCCGCCTTGGCAGCACCGGACTGCTGCGCGGCTGGCTGCGACTGATAGAGCAGATGGCGAAAGAGGCAAAGGAAGGCGCCCAGCTGCTGGCCGAGCGTGCACCCTACCTGTTCAACCAGCTCAGCATGGCCGGGGTGGAGAACTGGATCAACTACGGCATCCGCGTTTATCGCGACCATCCCCATCGCCTGCCAGACTATTTCAGCCTGCAAAGCGCCGACGCCAAGGCGATGCTGGTCAAGGAACGTAACGGCACCCTGTTCATGGATCATGAGCGGCAGCTGCGCCTGTTCGAGCGTGCCCTTTGGGATCTGGAAACCGATTTCTGCCCCTACTCGGAGGCATTCGACTCTCTGCGCAAACCGCGCCCTCACCTCGACCGGCTGGGGATCCATCTGCCAGATGTCTATGAAGATCTGGGGCCAGTCAGCGGCATCGACCGCTACCGTGCGACCATCGCCCACATGATGGCGCACAAGATCTGGTCGGAGCCCTATCTGGCTGACAATTTCAGCACCTTTCAGCATATCTGTATCGAGGTATTCGAGGATGCCCGGGTCGAACATCTGGCGATACGGCAGTATCCCGGGTTGCGGAAGCTGTGGCTATCGATGCACCCGAAACCCAAACCGGGGAGTTGCCCCGAGGGCTGGTCCTGCATTCGTCACAAGCTGGCAATGCTCTCCTACGCTCTGTTAAATCCGGATCACAATTACAGCGGCGAAAGCCTGCTGGAATACGCGGCAAAGTTCCGCGCTCGCATCGAGGCGGATCCATTCGATACCTCACTCAGTACCGAGCTGGGAGTACACTGGCTGAAGGACAACCACGAGCACGACTTCCGCAAACCGAAGGTCTGGTTCGAAGATACCGAGGTCAGCTATCGCGACGACAACCGCTACCTGTGGGTCTTCCTTGAGGATGTGGAGGACGAGGATGACTTTCACTCCGACCACGGCGCAGCCGACCGGGGCCAGGGGGCGGACGAGGACGAACTGCTGCCACCGCAGCACTACCATGAGTGGGATCAGTCGGTACAGAACTATCGCCCCGACTGGGTCACCGTCTACGAAGCGATTCAGCCCCAAGGTGACGCCAGCCACATTGACTGGCTGCTGGAAAAGCACAAGCGCCTGGCCAAACAACTGAAGCAGATCGTCGATCTGCTCAAGCCACAGCAGCGCCGCCGGGTACGCTACCAGGAAGAGGGTGATGAACTGGATCTGGATGTAGCGATTCGCGCCGCCATCGATTATCGCATTGGCTCCACCCCCGATACCCGCATCCATCAGAGCCACGTCAAGGATGGCCGCGACATCGCCGTTCTGCTGCTGCTTGACCTGTCAGAGTCAATCAATGAAGTACCCCAGGGGGCCGATTCCACCATTTTGCAGCTGAGCAAGGAGGCAGTCTCCTTGCTGGCTACCGCAGTGGAAGCACTCGGTGACCCCTTCGCCATATCCGGCTTTTCTTCCAATACCCGTCACGAGGTGCGTTACACCCACTTCAAGGGGTTTAATGAATGCTGGGGTGATGAACCCAAGGGTCGCCTGGCAGCGATGGAGGCAGGTCATTCGACGCGTATGGGGGCGGCCCTGCGCCATGCCGGCCGCTATCTTGAGAACCGCCGCGAGGAGAAGCGGCTACTGCTGGTGCTTACCGATGGCGAACCTCATGACATCGATGTGCAAGATCCCAAATATCTGCAGGAAGACACTCATGTGGCAGTGACTGAGTTGGACAGCAAAGGAATCACCACCTACTGCATCAGCCTCGATCCCCATGCTGACGACTATGTGGCCGATATATTTGGACGCAACAACTACACCGTCATCGACCGGGTGGAACGGCTGCCGGAAAAGCTGCCAAAACTGTTCATGAGCCTGACCAAATAACGGCCTGCAGGACAGGTTTCAGCGCGGCAACCACAGAATCATAACTGTACAAAAAGCTACCAGAATCACGAACCAGAACAGAAATTTGCGGCGTATTCCGGCACGATAGCCTTTTTCCTGAAAATGGGACACCGCTCCGCATTCAGGGCAGTGGGAGCCATCTGCAGGGATCTTCTTCCCGCAATAGAGACAATTAACCTGCATTTCTCACCAGGATCCGGAAACCCGAACAGGACAGGGTGAAGATGTTGGCAATTGCCTGATTATCGGTGATAGACGGAATCATTGATCTTTTTCCATAGCAGGCTTCCGGTTCTGTGGGAAATGCGGGTTTAACCTGGCCGGCCATCAACCCGGGGGCTGATCAGTATCGGCGTATACACCAGAACAAACGCCGCGAATGCGAGCATCCACAGCCCTCCGGCAATATCGACCCACAAATTGAATTGTTCTGCTGCAAACAGGGGGCCAAACACGCGCAGTATGGCACCGATGTTAAGCAGCACAAAAGCTGCCGGAAGCAAGGGGCCGGTGTCGTTGATGTTTCGACCGGTATGGCCCAGCGCCACCCGCGCCATCATGCCCAGGGTCAGCACACCAATGCCGCCAACGGTGATGGCATGCAGGGCAATCGCTGAAGGGAGCAGACCGAATCCGGCCAGGCCACGCAAGGCCAACCCCAGCACCAGCCAGGCATAACCTATATGCAGCACCCAGAGAATCGGCACTCGCCAGATACCATTGCTGTACCAGCCAGCCAGACGTATACCCTGGATCAGCGCCGCCGCCAGCAATACCGTGCCGGCCGCCGGCCCAAGAGGAAAAGCCAGCTCGGCGGCGGCCACAGCAACCATACTGGTAAAAGCCGCCTTTTCCACCCAGGGACGAACAACGGAACGGGCGCCCATGACTGCCTTATCGGTAAAGAACGGCACCACTCTGCCCGCCACCAGCAACAGCACCAGCAGCACCATATCCATCATCAGATAGGCGCCCCGGAACCACAGCCCCGGCACCACGCCCGCCACATCCAGATGCATTAGCAGATTGGCCAGGGTCATCCCTGAAAATATCAGCAAAAACATTCGGTTGGCTTTGTTTCTCCCATACCACAGAGGGCGCCAGAGCGCCCAGCCCACCAAAGGAATGAAAGCCAGATCAACAGCAGCCACCAGCCATCCTGGCACACCTGGCACCAACACCAGCAGCCGCCCCAGCAGCCATATAGCGAAAATCACCGCCAGCCACCTGCCCGTCGGCACCGCCATGCCAGTCCAGTTTTTTACCGCAGTCAGCAAAAAACCGGCGATTACCGCTGCCGTATACCCAAACAGCATCTCATGGGCATGCCACTCCACCAGGGCAAAGTACCCCCCCGCAGGCACCACACCCCGCCACAGAGCCAGCCACAACCCCAAAAACACCAACGCAGAAACACCTGCCGCCAGAAAAAACGGGCGAAACCCCAGAGCAAACAGTGCAAAACCGCCGGGTTTTCGCATTACCGGAGGATCACCAATCTGTAAGGGCATGCTGTACTTCTCCTGGAAGAAACGGTTATGGTAATCATGGCGATCAGAAGTGAGCATTTTTCCTTGCTCTATCCGCCTTTTCCTTGACGTTCCTCAAATGGTTGCGGGAATTACCATGGCAAACTCCGCTCATGATTACACGTTTGCCCCTGCCATTCACCCCACCCCGCATCGGGACATTGCTCATCCTGCCCGGAAAACTACTGCCTGGCCGACTGCATTCACAAGGTTTGACCCTGCTGTTGAACCGGCTGCTGTCCGAACCTCTGGCCAATGGTGAGCTGGATTTTCTGCAGGACAGGATTTTGCAGATCGAAGTAATGGATCTGGCCCTGGACTATCGCCTGACGCTACGGCGAGGGAAGCTCACGCCAGCACCGGCGCAAAGCGCGGCGGATGTGCGCTTTGGCGGCAAGGCAAGGGAATTTCTGTTGCTTGCCTTGAACGAGGAAGACCCAGACACCCTGTTCTTCCAGCGCCGCCTGCAGCTGGAAGGCGACACCGAGCTGGGGCTGGAAATCAAGAACCTGCTGTACTCCCTTGATGAGAATCTGCTTCCCGATCCCCTGCACCGCCTGGCAAGCCGCCTTGCGGGCCTGTTGCGCCAATAACCGGATTAATCACTTTTGTGAATAGCGCATGCCGGCCTGCTCCTGCCAGTAGCCATCGCAACCACCCACCGGCATAAGACGCTCCATATCGGGCAGCTTTTCCTTGTTCTGCCCTTGCAGCACATCAGCAAACGCTTGCGCAATACGGCCGGTATGGTGCGCCTGGGGACTGATGCGCAGCACATCCACCCCAAGGGCCTTGATTGCATCCACTTCAGCGAGCAGATTGCAGGTCAGTGCCGACTGGGTCTGGATCCCGTTGATCGCCAGGAAAGGCTCGCCCTCCCGGGTGCGTAATGTCAAGCCATCGGCATGATCCAGACAGCGGTACTGGCAATCGTCCTTGGGTAGATCATAGGCGCGGGCGGTATAGCAGCGGGCGGACATGGCCAAAGGCATGCGCCCCCAGGCAAACAGTTCCGTCTCCACGCCTTCCGGCGCGCCGGGCGCAATCGCCGCGAGGGTGTCCCTGCCCAGCTCCACCGCGGGCACCCAGCGTTTGAGACCAGCATCCGCCAGCACCTGCAAAGTCGCGGCGTTGTAGATATTCACCGTCGGCCCGGCCACAAACGGCAAACCCGCTGCGGAAAGCAGCTGCACTGCCGCCATATCGTTGGCTTCCACCAGGAATTCGCCATTGTTGCAGATACGCCGCAGGGATTTCAGCTCAGATTCTGCTTCCAGCAGCGCCATGGTGGACAAGATCACTTCCTTTCCTGCCTCCCTGAGTTTGCGGGCGGTATCCATCCAGTCATCGAAACGGAACAGCCGCCGTTTTGCACAGACAGTTTCTCCCAAATACACAATATCCACCGGCATATCCGCTACCTGATCGTAAAAACCCATCAGATCCTCGCGGGACCAATAGTATTGCACGGGACCAAAAGATAGTTTCATGGCGTTCTCACTCATTGCCAGGTTCTGTGGTAAGCACCCAAGGTGGTCTGTTGTCCTTCGGATACGGCGCCAAGCTGCTGCATCCATTCGCTGCGCGGTTGAAAGCCCTGGGGGTCTTTCAGGCAGCTGTCGATCGCCTGACGCCATACCTGCGCGACCTGCCTCACATAGGCGGGACTGCGTTGCCGTCCCTCGATTTTGATCGCGACCACGCCGGCGGCCAGCAGTTCGGGCAGCAGATCCAGTGTGTTGAGACTGGTGGGTTCTTCCATGGCGTAATAGGTCTTGTCCAGCGCATCATAACGGCCTTTACACACCGTCGGGTAACCGGCATTTTCCCCCTTGCCCACCTTGTCCACCAGCACCCCGCCCAGGCGGGTTTCCATGCCCGTGGCGGTTTCCTCATAACGGACTTCACCTGCCGGGGAGCAGCAGCCATGAGTATTGGGGGATTGCCCGGCAGCATAGGAGGACAGCAGGCAACGTCCCTCCACCATTACGCACAGACTGCCAAAACCAAACACTTCGATTTCCACACCTGCATTTTCCGCCACGTGCTTCACCTGCGACATGGACAGCACCCGCGGCAGTACGGCGCGGCGGATGCCAAAGCGCTCCTTGTAGAATTCCAGTGCTTCGTAGTTGGTGGCCGAACCTTGCACCGACAGATGCAAAGGCAAATCAGGATGGCGGTTCGCTGCATAGTCCAGCACCCCCATGTCCGCCGCGATCAACGCATTCATCTGCATATCCGCCGCCCTGTCCACCGCAGCCCGCCAGCGCTTCCAGCCCTGGGGACGCGGGTAGGTGTTGAGCGCGACATAGACCTCGCGACCACGGCTGCGTACATAGTCCAGCCCCTGATCCAGGGTACGGTCACTGAAATTCAGACCGGCAAAGTTACGCGCATTGGTATCATCCTTGAAGCCCAGATACACCACATCCGCACCTTCATCGATGGCGGCCTTGAGGGACGGCAGATTACCCGCCGGACATACAAGCTGCATGAAAAAACCTCTTAATCAGAATTGACGGCAGATGGCAGGGGCGCAAGCATGGCGCCCTGTTCGAGGCCGGATTCAGCCAGTTTGCGGGTAATGGCATTCAATACCCGCCATTTCCAGTTGCACCATTGCGGGGCAAGAAGGACGCTTTCCTGTGCTGTGCCGGTGAGCCGATGATAAACCACATCTGCGGGAGTGCGCGCCACCATCTGCACCACGGCATCCACATACTCACCAAATTGCAGCGGCCGGTATTCCTCCCGCCGCCATTGATTCGCCAGCCGGGTGCCTTTCACCACATGCAGGGGATGGATTTTCAGCCCCTGTACGCCAAGCTCCAGCACCCGATCCAGGCTCAACAGGGAATCTCCCGCACGCTCTCCGGGCAGCCCCACGATCAGGTGCGTACAAACCGCCAGCCCTCGTGCATGAGCCGCCGCAGCCGCCTGGCGGTATTCTGCAAACCCATGTCCACGATTGACCCGCTCCAGCGTGTGATCGAAGGCGGACTGCAGACCCAGCTCCAGCCAGATTTCATGCCCCTGATCCTGATAGGAAGCCAGCAGATCCAGCACCGCCGGGGGCACGCAATCCGGGCGGGTGCCAATGGAAAGCCCCACCACATCCTGCTCAGACAGTGCCTGGCGGTAGATCCGGTCAAGGGCATCCACGTCCGCATAAGTATTGGTATATGCCTGAAAATACGCCAGAAACTTTTTCGCGCCGGTACGCTTTTCCAACACCTGGCGGCCGGATGCAAGCTGCTCAAGCACATCTGGCTCGCTACGCGCATTCGGACTGAAGGAAACATTGTTGCAAAAGGTGCAACCGCCCCTGCCCTTGCTGCCATCACGATTGGGACAGGTGAAACCGGCATTGATAGCCAGTTTGTGTACCCGCTCCCCGTAACGGCGCTTCAGATCCTGTCCAAAGGTATTGACCAGATCAGACAGAACGGGTTGCGGAAAAGTTTGATTCTCAAGCATGGCGCTTTATGCCACAAATGCCTGTTGCACGGCTTGATGCTGATCAAAACCAGCAGAGATAATCAATAGGGCACCTGCTCTTGCGCAAGCGCAATTCACCTTGTAGCAGGCGATTTGCAAGATTTCCAAAGTTTACGCCCCTCACCTGCATCCCTGCAGGCGACGAAGTTATCGCTGCCCTCATGTGCGTAGATGCCAATCATGAATGAATAGAGGTGCCCAATAAATCACTTGATGCGGAAATCCGGAATATCGGCCCGCCCCATGACGTGCAGCACCACACCGCCGCCAACAAAGAAAACGATAGCGGCTGCCCAGGCAGCAACAGAGGGATGGTCACCGCCATGCTGCAAGTAATAATAGCCTACAGCAACAACACTGGTCACGGCAAAAGCATAAAAGATATATGCGAATACCACCGAAAACTTCTGTGTAATGTTCTGCTTTCTCGTCATTTGAAGCCTCTCTAGTTGCCCTGCTCTGAGCAGGCAGGTGCCCGTACGAGTCCAAGATAAAGTATGTGAATCCTAGCACACGAGAAATACTAGTGAAAAAAAAAGCGCCCGGCAGAACCGGACGCACCTCCATCAACCAGCAGATCTGTCTGCTCAGGACTTGTTGCAATCCTTTTCAAACCGGGCACGGCGGGCTTCCATTTCCTTTTCCATTTGTGCATGACGAGCCTCCATTTCCTTCATTGCCTGTTCACGGCTTCTGAAGCCAGTGAATTGCGGCGCCCGGTAGGGGGTAACAGGCATGGCCTGCTGGGGGGCTGCCTGACGCTGTCTGAACATCTCTGCCTGCTGGGCGGCATAGGCCTCTGCCGCCTTGCGCTGCGCTTCAACAGCCCTGGCATATTGCTCAGCGGCAGCTTTTCGCTGCTCTTCGCTCATGGCAGGCATCACAGGCGCACCATAAGGGGCATAGCCATACGGCGCATAACCATAATAGCCATTGCGGCCAGCATAGCGATTGTAGCCGTAACCGTCTCCACGACCATAACCATTACCGTGGGCACGCATGTTGAAGTTGAAATCCATGTCGCCAAACATGTCACCCATAACATCACCAACGCCATCATTGCCCCATGTATCGTTGTTTCCCCACCATGCAGAAGCAGAAGCGGAAACAGCAACCAGAACAGCAGCCATACTCATTTTTACAATCTTGTTCATCACACTCTCCGGCATCATAATTAGATGTACCAATTCATCCGAAAAACTGCCGGGCGCACCGAGACCACAGGCGCACCCGGGTTCATTGCAAACCTATTTGGCCGGAGCCGCAGGTGCCTGGGGAGCGGCAGGAGCACCGTAAGGAGCAGGAGCACCATACGGGCCGGGAGTACCGTAAGGGCCACGAGCGCCATAAGGGCCGGGAGCGCCACCATAAGGAGCATAGCCGTAAGGAGCATAACCATAGGGGGCATAACCGTAGCCGTTATAACCATCATAACGGTTGTTGCCATAACCACGACCATAGCTGTTACCACGAGCGGAACCACTCATGCCAAAGTTGAAATCACCGGAACCATAGCCATCACCCATACCATCCATGGCATTGTCCCAGGCATTGTTGTTGTTTCCATAACCATTGTTACCCCATGGGCCACCCCACCAGGCGGAAGCAGAAGCAGAAGCGGCGACCAGTGCTGCTACAGCAGCAACTTTAATCAATTTTTTCATAATATTTCTCCAAAACCAGTTAGCTGTTTGTTATAGATGCGCAAGCAACCCGTCATCTGTGTATTAGTATTTCAGCTTTTGCTTATATTGTTAAGTAGTAAATCACTATTTATGGCAGTAATTTGTTAGCATTTTCCTATGAAGAGGTTTTCCGGGTCTGCGCAGCACCTGCCTTCAGCCTTCACGAGCGCTATTGACCCGGCAATAAAATGCTATACTTTTTGTCGCCCCGTGCTGCTGCATTTTCGCTTTGCCAACTGGATCAACCATCGGCTGCGGACTATGCCTTGCGCCAAATCATTCACGAAGGCATGACATTTCATTTCCGGGCCAATACATTCCACGCCAGCAGCAAGCACAATCGAGCAAGATTAGCGGAAGGCTGCCCGGCAACTTCGACTACGAAGATGAAATACCGGCCAACCAATGGAGAACAGGAGAACATGAACAAGACCCTGAAATGGCTGGCACCGGCACTGTTGCTGGTTCTGTCAAGCACTACAGCTGCACAACAGTTGCCGATAAGCACCTACAAGCTGGACAATGGACTGACCCTTGTGGTGTCTGAAGATCACTCCTCCCCCACCTTTGGTCTGTCCATCGCCTATCATGTCGGCTTTCGCCTTGAGCCAAGAGGGCGTACCGGATTTGCTCATTTGTTCGAGCACATGATGTTCGAGGGAACACCCAACGCCCCCAAAGGCAGCTTTGTAAAAATCATCCAGGGAGGCGGAGGCTCTCTCAACGGCTCCACCCGCTATGATTACACCAACTACATTTCCAAGGCGCCGGTATCTGCCCTGGAGCCAATCCTGTGGCTGGAAGCCGACCGCATGCGACATCTGGATTTCTCCGAAGAAAACCTGAACAACCAGCGGGATGTGGTCAAAGAGGAAATCCGCGTCAATGTGAAGAACAAACCCTATGGGCTGTTTTTCTGGACAGATCTTGCGGCCCTGGCTTTCGACAAGTGGGAAAATGCCCACGATGGTTATGGCTCCTTCATTGATCTGGACAAAGCCAGTATCGAGGACGTAAAGCGCTTTCATGCCACCTACTACACGCCCAACAATGCCGTGATCGCCGTTGCGGGGGATGTGGACGCCGATCGGGTTCACGCATTGGTCAACAAATATTTCAGCAAGATTGCAAATGCACCCGTCCCTCCACGCCCGGATGTTTCGGAACCTTTAAATACCAAAGAGCGCTTCAGGCAGGAAATGGACAGCCATGCTACAGCACCAGCGCTGGCCATCGGCTGGAAGATGCCCGGGCCGGAAAGCCCCGATTATTATCCTCTGGCCGTGTTGGGCGAACTGCTGCTGGGAGGCGAGGCCAGTCTGCTCTATCAGAAAATGGTCAAGGAAGAGCAGTCCATGCTCTCCATCTCTGGTGGCATGGCCTGGCCCTTGGGCAATGTGTTGACGGTTGCCGGTCCGAGCCTGACGGTTGCCTTTGGCATCTACAAACCCGGAAGCGATGCAAAGCAAAATGTGAATGGCATTCAAACAGTCATCAATGAATTGGCGCAAACTGGCGTGACCGAAGAACGCCTGCAGGCAGTTAAGACCAAGATGATCGCAGACTTCTACAAGGAGCTGGCACACAACCTCAGCCGCGCCGATTACCTGGCCATCTCCCAGCTGATCCACGGTGATGCAGCCCTGGTTAACCGTTATCCTGAACTGATCAACAAGGTCACTGCCAAGAGCATCCAGCGGGCCGCAGCCAAATACCTTACCGTCGCTAACCGCAGCTGGATCGACCGCCAGGTCGCCCGGCAGCACCAGGAGAAGAAGTAATGAAACATGTATGGATCATCACTACCCTGCTCTGTCTTTCCCTGCTGACGGCAGGCAGCCCTGTACAGGCAAAAAAAGAAACCAAAGCCATCAAGGGTCTGCCGGATTACGCTCCCGACAAGCCTCTGGTGCTACCCGATGTGGTGGAAAAGCAGCTCGCCAACGGCCTTACCCTGTGGCTCATCGAACGCCCCGGACTCCCCCTGGTCTCCATGTATATAGCAGCAGGGGCTGGCGAGGCCTCGGATCCCGAACAGCTCAAGGGTCTGAGCAATCTGCTGTCGGCAACCATCAGCTCAGGCACCAGCCAGCGCAACTCACGGCAGATTGCCGAGCAGTTACAGGCGCTGGGTGCAGATATCGACGTCGGCATTGGCAAGGACATCTCCTATATCGGCATCAACGGCCTGTCTACGGGAACAGATGCACTACTGGAAATACTGGCGGATACGGCCCGCAACGCCAGCTTTCCCGAAGAGGAGGTGAAGCTGGCGATAGAGAATGAGCTACAGTCCATCATCGCCAGCAAATCCCAGCCTTCCTATGATCTCAACCAGGTCTTTTACCGCCAGCTGTTTGGCGAACATCCCTATGCCTTCGTCAACCCTGACCCGCAAGTCATCAGCAAAATCACCAGAACTGACCTGCACAAGACCTACCAACAGCGCTTCCAGCCAGGCCAGTCCATCCTGGTCCTGGTGGGCAACCTTTCCACCGCTCAAATGGAAATACTGGCAAACCGGCATTTTGGCGCCTGGAAGAACCAGGATCAGAAAATCACTGGCATCCCCCCTGCCCCGGAAACGACCCAATCCGCCCTACTGGTAGTGGATCGCCCGAACTCCGTACAGTCCACCATCTATGTTGGCCGTCCCATGCCGGCGGCAGGCAACGCGGACGAATTTCCCCTGAAAGTCGCCAACACCATACTGGGTGGCGCATTCGGCAGCCGTCTGACCATGAATATCCGCGAAGACAAGGGATACACCTATTCCCCCCGTACTTCCGTCATCGACTGGAGCAAGGGCGGCATGTTCCGCGCCAGCGCCTCGGTGCGCAATGAGGTTACCGCCGCCACCCTGGTGGAAATTTTCTACGAGCTGGACAGATTGGCCGCGACACTGCCCGAAGACAAGGAGCTGATCCGCGCCCAGCGTTACCTGAAAGGCAGTTTTCTGCTGGCGAACGAGACTTCCTCCGCATTGGCAGCCACGCTTACCGGCTACTGGATAGACGGCAAAACCCCCGCAGACCTGGCCAAATATGTGCCCGGAATCGAGGGCGTCAGCAAACAGGATATCCAGCTTATGGGGCGTAAATATTTTGCTTCCCGCAAACAAACTATAGCAATCAGCGGCGATGCAAAAGCCATCGCGGACGAGCTGTCCCTGTTCGGTAAAGTCAAGCTGGTTCACCCCTGAGCATGAACCTGATCGCCTATCCCATTCGCAACAATCTGTATCTGAACATTACAGACCGCTGCACCCTGGAATGCCAATTCTGCCCCAAACATACGGCGCATGGGCCGGTCGTGCATGACTTCGATCTGAGCTTGGCTCATCGCCCGGAGACCAGGGAAATCATCAGCTCCATCGGCAATCCCGCAGACTATGAGGAAATCGTGTTCTGCGGCTTCGGCGAACCTACCTTGCGCTTCAAGGTGCTGCTGGAGGTTGCCCGGTGGGTCAAGGAGCACGGCGGAACAGTCAGGGTCAACACCGACGGCCTGGCCAACCTGGTAAACAAGCGCAATGTGCTGCCGGAAATGCAGGGACTGGTTGACAGCCTGTCCGTTTCCATGAACGCCCACAACCCGGAAACCTATGCACGGCACTGCCAGCCCGCCCTTCCCGGTTCCTGGGAAGCCATGCTGGCATTGCTCGAAGAAGCCCCCAAATACATACCTCGGGTTACCGCCACCGCCATTGACGGGCTGGATGGCGTGGATATCAGGGCCTGTGAAGAACTGGCAGCACAACGAGGCGTGGCATTCCGGCGCCGCAAACTGGACAAGGTAGGATGAGCAACCCGTTTGATTTGAATGATGACAACACCTATCAGCGGTGGCGTGCAGAAAAGCTGCAAAATTACCCGTCTTCTCTGGAAGAACTGGTGGTGGAAATCGATGACCCGCGCAAGCTCACCGCAGCGCAGCACAGCAGGCTGGTGGAAATTCTGAAAAAAACCAATATGGCCATCTATGCCGGAAAAACCAGCGACGACCCGGACAAGGAAATCGTGCGCCAACTGGGGCTGCAGTTCGGATTGCAAAAGCTGGATCACAACATGTGCGCCGACGGCGACGCCATTTCTTCCCTTGAAGCAACAGAAACCGAACCCCAGGCCAGTTACATCCCCTACACCAACCGCCCCATCGCCTGGCATACGGACGGTTATTATAATGATCTGGACAAACAGATTCACGGCCTGCTGTTGCACTGCGTACGCCCGGCAATGCAGGGCGGCATGAACCAATTGCTGGATCACGAGATCGCGTACATCATGCTCCGGGATGAAAACCCCGGCTACATCCGCGCCTTCGAGCATCCCGAGGCCATGAACATTCCGCCCAACGTCGTCAATGGCAAGGAACTGCGCGGCTGGTCCCGGGGGCCGGTATTCGTACTACAGGCAGACGGCA
>JALWMK010000075.1 GCA_027083925.1 Sedimenticola sp.
TGGCTGGCTGGTGAGTGAGAAACTCGATGGTGTTCGTGCTTATTGGAACGGACATAAGCTGTTGAGCCGTCAGGGAAAGAGTTTTGCCGTTCCCGGCTGGTTCACCAAAGAGTTTCCTCCTTTTGAGCTGGATGGTGAGCTGTGGATTGCCAGAAGCAGTTTTGAAGAAACACTGTCCATCGTTTCACGTGGCCAACCCCATGGGGGTTGGCGGCGCGTCACCTACAATATCTTCGAAGTGCCTCATGCTCCGGGGGGATTGGAGGCCCGCCTGAAAAAACTGGAGGCCTATCTGTCCCAGCATCCGCTGGAGCATGTACGGATTGTTCCACAGGCGGTATGCCATGATGTAGAACAGCTCATGAGGCACCTCGATACCATTGTTGCTGCCGGTGGAGAGGGGCTGGTGTTGAGGAATCCTGATAGCCTATATGAAACAGGCCGTAGCTCCAATGCCATAAAGGTAAAGCGCTTTGAAGACATGGAGGGGCGAGTGGTTGGATACCGGCCTGGCAAGGGCAGGCTGCAGGGAATGGTTGGTGCCCTGTGGGTGGAGATTGAAGGTGGAAAGCGTTTTTACATCGGCTCCGGCCTGACTGATGAAGAACGTGCTGTCCCTCCGGCTATTGGCAGTCTGATAACTTTCAGACACCAGGGGTTTTCCAGCAACGGAGTCCCGCGGTTTGCGTCCTTCCTGCGTACCAGGGAAACTCCCTGAAACATGTGTGTCGAAGAGAGGTTAAACCTTCCTGGAAATAGGCTCTTCTCCACTTATGTGAGTGAATAAGCGGCTGCTCCGTCAAGACATAAAGCGTGTTCAGGTGGGTATTGTTATCCAGCAGTGTTGCCTGTTTTTGTTCAGTTTGTCTGAGCTCTTCAATAGCAAATATTGCGTCCCTTTCATCAGTTCTCTTTCAGGTTTGTTTGCCTTGTGAAACTCGATGCGGCGCTGGTTCTGAATTGCTTTGCTGTTGTGCGTCTGGTTGCCACCTGAATCCGTGGGTTCATGAAGGCGCATAGCGTAAGCTCTTGATCCCCCAGCGGTTCAAAAAATGCCCGCTTAACCTGAGGGTGAAGCTAAGATTTTTTTGATTCCACGGGGAAATCAATATCATACGCTCTGCATCCGCCCTGAATCCACGGATTCTGATGCCAGTCAATTTGGTTGACTCGCTGCCCGGTAAGGTTCAATATTTTTGACGGGACACTGCCCGTAAGCTTGCCCTGCATGAAGTGGTTAGAGACCTCATACTGTCAATCGCTTGCTTGGGCATTTGGTGTCCTTTTACACTCATCAAAGCGGCGAAGAACCCAGTCTGCAACAAGGCGAGAAAGCTGATGAAAGAAGCCAATATCAAGGCGCCACTTGGGATTATAAGTACTGAATGAGCAAGTCCGAAAAATATAAATGGATCTTCCCCGCACGCTTTCGAACAGGCGCTTATAGCTGGAAGGCATCCCGGCTGGCGAGCCAGCGTCTTCGTGAAGCTGTCTCCGAGATAAAAAAGGTGACGAAAAAGGATCCCGTGCTTGGAGCAGAGGGCGCGATCCGTCTGATAGAAAAGCTTTGGCCAGCCCTGGAGTACATCGACACTTCCAGCGGCGCACTGGGGTCGGCGGTCTACAAGGCGCTGAATGCATTGATCCCGATCATCGTCAAGGCGCCTGCTGATGACAAGACCCGTAGTAAATGGCTCGACCGGCTCTGGCAGGCGATGGCAGATGACGGTGTTGACTACCTCAGCCCGGTCGGTGACCGGTGGGGTGAGATCTGCGGTTCTGCGGAAGTCGCCGGGCACTGGGCCGATGAGCTGGTGCCTACGGTGCGATCCTGTTGGACGAATCCGGATTCAGGTGCCTACTTCCACGGTACCACGGCCTGTTTGTCCTGCCTGCTGGTGGCGGGCCGGTATCAGGAATTGCTCGAGTTGTTGGAATTGGATCGCCACCCCATGTGGCATTACCGGCGCTATGGCGTCGAGGCACTTCTGGCCCTGGGCAGGAAAGCGGACGCTGTCCGGTATGCCGAGGCCTCGCGGGGATTGAACCAACCGGATTCCGTGATTGATCAGGCCTGTGAGGAGATCCTGATCTCGTCCGGTCTGCATGAGGAAGCCTATCAGCGCTATGGATTGGGCGCTGCGGTGGGTAATTCCTATATCGCCCGGTTTCGTGCGGTCGCTAAACGTTACCCCGAGAAGGACAAGTCGCAGATCCTGGCCGACCTGATTGCCACGACACCGGGAGAAGAGGGTAAGTGGTTTGCCACAGCCAAAGAGATCAGGCTTTTCGACCTGGCGTTGGAACTGGCCAACCACAGTCCCTGTGATCCGAAAACGCTGACAAGGGCGGCAAGAGATTACCTCGACATTGAGCCGGACTTTGCACTCGATTCCGCACTGGCCGCGCTGCGTTGGTTGAGTGAGGGTTGGGGGTACGAGGTGACATATATTGATGTGGTAGAGGCGTACGACCGGGCGATGGATGCCGCCGCCAAACTGAACAAAATTGACGACGTAACTGGTAAGATACGACAGCTCATTGAGTCAAATGAGCGTGCTTCCGTGTTGTTCGTTCGGCGATCTTTGCAGGCAAGGATGCGTATGCATTCTTCATCGGTTCACGAGAAAATTGCGAGCAAATCGTGAGCGGTAAACGTGTGCGCTTTTGGCGTGAAAACCACCGGTCTGCATTCAACCCATGTTCCGCAAAAGCAACATTCAGAGACAATGGGAGACAGCGGAATGTATTTGCAAATACAAAAAAAGCACTGTAAATACAGTGCCTTTCATGGTTTTTGGTAGTCTGTGATGGTCTTTGAATTTGGTGCCGGGGAGAGGACTTGTCCAGGGCGCTTTATATTAAATTCAGGTGGCACGGCGACATTGCTGTGTGACAATACGCTCGATGCGTTGCAGCGATGGATAATCACCGTATTGCTCTTCAAACAGCGCCTTTGTTTGTCCGATTTGTTCCAGTAACGAGGTTGCAGTCTCTTCTACCAGCCTGATCAGGAAACGTGAACCCACATCGCATTCTTCGGCCAGCGACTTCCAGTGTTTTGTGGTGATTTGCCCCGGGTCTCTTTGCCCGCCAATACCGAAGGCGAGATGATAATCGATTCGTTCGATGGCGCGTGTACAAACCAGATCATAGAAGGGAGACAGGCGAATCTCGCCGTTTGGCAAATACAGTATCGACAGGTTCTTGGCATGGCCATCCGAGTTGCCGGCCAGGACATTGAAAATTTGCCAGCGCAGGAGATTTTGTGTATCAATGGCAGGATCCGTCGAGGCATCCTGCAGCAACCGGTAGCAGGTTGCAAAGCTCGGGCCGCCGGAATCCTGGTATTTTTTCTCAAACCCGTAGCCAAGCGCCTGACAAAAGTCTTCCTGGTGCAGACGTTGCACTTCACCGCCTGTACCTGAACCAGCATCCCATACGCGGTCATAGCGCTCAATCTGTGCATAGAAACGCTTTTCAATGGAATGCAATTCGATATCAACCACAGGCAAGCCGATTTGTCCGGCCAGATGGCTGGTAAATGTCTCATAGGCTGGCAGATGACGATAGTCCGCCAGCTCGAATTTCAGGATATGACTTGAGGGGGCTTCGCCCTCGGGAAGAAAATAGTGATCATCCCGGATCAACACCGGACATTTATCCTGAGCACCTGCCAATGATAGCCGTGGCCGTTTATCCTTCGGCCAGGCCGCATAGATCTGGCCGCGCCGGGCAATCAGTTGGGCCAGTTCCTTACCCGGGAGTGGACGGTAACTTTGATCGGCTGATGGATGCCGCTCCACAGACAGGATAGAGAGTGCGCCCGCACACTCGCCACCGATGGCGCGCAGCAAGTCAAAATCGGTATTGGGAATTTTCAGATCACGAACAATATGCTCGCGAACACCACCCTCGGGCAGCAGGTTGGCAAAAAAACGATGCGCAACATTGTCTTGCGTTGAAAAGTCTTCTGTTGTGAGCGGGAGTGACCAAGAAATGGCAAAGCCACCAGTATCGATCCAATCGGGCTCATAACGAAATCCAATAGCGCCCACTGGATTTCGCCACAAGTATCCCACCAGGCGATCTTCACACCAGACATTGAGTGCATCGGGGTCAATCATGATTTATCTGTCCCGGTTTTTGCCGGGTACATACCGTGAGAGGAAGGGGTTGCCCTTCCCCTTGGTTGAACGATGATCTCCAGCCCCAGGATCCGCAAAGCCTTCAGGACTTTCCCAATTTCGGCGGTCTCCTTGCCGCGTTCGAACTCGGACAGAAACCGTGTACTCAGGTTGCCGAGTCCGGAGACCGTTTCGAGTGTCAATCTTTTGCCTTTGCGGTGGG
This sequence comes from Sedimenticola sp., assembly GCA_027083925.1. Classification (GTDB taxonomy): domain Bacteria; phylum Pseudomonadota; class Gammaproteobacteria; order Chromatiales; family Chromatiaceae; genus Thiolapillus. Next base: position 4,351 of record JALWMK010000075.1, read on the forward strand.
CACGCACTAACTGGCCAAGGTCTTCAGTCGTCTGGATCCGCCCGTAAGAGACATCATTCTTTGCCATCTTTTTGCCCAATAATTATATCGTACGGTAAAAAATAGCAATAAATATGGTGTAAATCAAGAAAAATATCCTGTACGTGATAAATAGCTTATTTATCAGGAAATGACCCATAATCGTTCACGTACGGTATAAATTACAGACCCTGTCGTATGCGTATGCGAAGCATGATGCGCTTATATCGGTAAAGTTGCTATTAAATAGTCTGTACCCTTAAATCATTTAGGTGTAGTGACAACTATTGGGCACCTCTATTAATTCATGATTGGCATCTACGCACATGAGGACATCGATAACTTCGTCGCCTACAGGGATGCAGGTGAGGGGCGTAAGCTGGG
>JALWMK010000076.1 GCA_027083925.1 Sedimenticola sp.
TTGCAAATACCCTGAGAAGCATCTGGGGGGCTTTACGGCCGGAATTGCTGGAAAGAGAGGCATGTCATCCGCGAATCTGGTCAACCTGAGTGGCAACGTATTTTTGGTGCCTTTAGGGCACACAACCCCATGGATAGGTGAAGACAGGGCAATGCAGGATAGATACAGGAATGTATCATGGCAGGATAATGCAGCAGCAGTTGTCGAGCAATTGCCGAGACCGGAAACCATTGAGAATTTACCCACCGGCCTGCGCCGCAGTGACGAAAACCGAATTATCCAACAGGTGATGAACTATGGATCTGACCCCCAGAGAAAAAGACAAACTCCTGATTTTTACTGCTGCACTGCTTGCAGAGCGGCGCAAGAACCGGGGGGTGAAACTGAACCACCCCGAAGCCGTTGCCTACATCAGTGCAGCCATCATGGAAGGTGCCAGGGATGGCATGACGGTTGCCGAGCTGATGGGCTACGGGCGGACCCTGCTGGCCCGTGATGATGTGATGGACGGTATCGCGGAAATGATCCATGACGTGCAGGTGGAGGCTACCTTCCCGGACGGGAGCAAACTTGTCACCGTTCATAACCCCATCGTCTAGCCCGGAAATTGCACCAGGATGTCGGATTTTTCCTGCACAAGAAGATCCAGGGAACAACCACAGCGCGAGGCTTGGTAACACGTTGTATTTTTATACTATACGCATAACCCAATGTATTGTTGAGTGATTGAAGAAAATCAGCGGCCTGGTGCAATTTCCGGGCTAGGAGGCGGCAAATGATTCCCGGAGAAATGATCGTGGCAGAAGGTGAAATCGAGTTGAATCAAGGCAGGGAGAGGTTGCGCCTCAAGGTTGCAAACGAAGGTGATCGCCCCATACAGGTTGGTTCGCATTATCACTTTTACGAGACCAATCAGGCATTGCAGTTCGAGCGCGAGAGCACCAAAGGTTTTCGGCTGGATATTGCTGCAGGCACGGCGGTTCGATTCGAGCCTGGTCAAATGCGCACCGTGACTCTGGTTGCTTTTGCCGGTGAACGCAAAATCTATGGCTTCAATGCAGAGATCATGGGGGCATTGGAATGAACAAAATCAGTAGACGAGCATATGCTGAAATGTATGGTCCCACGGTTGGTGATCGCATACGCCTTGGTGATACCGAACTCTTTGTGCAGGTCGAGGAAGACCGCACAACCTATGGTGATGAGGTCAAATTTGGCGGGGGAAAGGTTATTCGTGACGGCATGGGGCAGAGCCAGCATGTTGCGGAAAGAGCTGCCGATACGGTGATAAGCAATGCCCTTATTGTCGATCACTGGGGAATAATCAAGGCGGATATCGGCATCAAAAATGGTCGTATTTCCGGCGTAGGCAAAGCCGGAAATCCGGATGTGCAACCCGGTGTAAACATTGTTATCGGCCCGGGCACGGAAGTTATCGCCGGTGAAGGATCTATTGTCACCCCGGGCGCCATTGATGCGCACATTCACTTTATTTGCCCGCAGCAAATTGAAGAAGCACTGATGTCCGGAGTTACCACCATGCTGGGAGGCGGCACCGGCCCGGCTACCGGAACCAACGCCACCACCTGCACTCCCGGGCCATGGAATATCCACCGCATGCTGCAGGCTGCAGAAGCATTCCCCATGAACCTTGGCTTTATGGGGAAGGGTAATGCCAGCCTGCCAGAAGCGTTGAATGAACAGGTGGAAGCTGGTGTGATGGGCATGAAGCTGCATGAGGACTGGGGTACCACGCCCGCTGCAATCGATAACTGCCTGAATGTGGCTGAACAGTACGATATTCAGGTTGCCATTCACACCGATACCCTGAACGAGTCTGGCTTCGTGGAAACTACCCTGGCTGCTTTCAAGGGTCGCACCATACATACCTTTCATACCGAAGGCGCTGGTGGTGGTCATGCCCCGGATATTATCAAGGCCTGTGGTGAATCCAATGTGCTGCCTTCCTCTACTAACCCCACGCGGCCCTATACGGTCAACACGGTTGATGAGCACCTGGACATGCTCATGGTTTGTCATCACCTGGATCCCGGCATTGCTGAAGATGTGGCTTTTGCCGAGTCCCGTATCCGCCGCGAAACCATTGCTGCAGAGGATATTCTTCATGATCTGGGGGCGTTCTCCATGATTGCTTCAGATTCCCAGGCCATGGGAAGAGTCGGTGAGGTCATTTGCCGCACTTGGCAGACAGCGCATAAAATGAAGCTGCAGCGGGGCAGCTTGGCGGGCGATCCGGCAGAGCATGACAATGGGCGAATCAAGCGCTATATTGCTAAATACACCATCAACCCGGCCATCTCCCATGGCATCGCCCATGAAGTCGGCTCCATAGAAGTAGGCAAGCTGGCGGATATCGTGCTGTGGAAGCCTGCTTTTTTTGGGGCAAAGCCCAGTCTGATCATTAAGGGAGGATTTATCGCCGCCGCCCCCATGGGGGATCCCAATGCATCCATTCCTACACCTCAGCCAGTGCATTACCGTCCCATGTTCGGTTCCTATGGAGGGGCGCGTCTGGCTACCCGGGTGACGTTTTTGTCGCAAGCGGGCATTGATGCAGATATACCCGGGAAGCTGAGCCTGAAAAGCCTGATCAGCGCCGTCAAGGATTGCCGCACCGTCAAGAAATGCAACATGATACATAACAGCTACCAACCGACTATCGAAGTGGATGCACAAACCTACGAAGTGCGTGCAGACGGTGAACTTTTAACCTGTGAGCCAGCCAGCGTCCTGCCGCTGGCACAGAGATATTTTTTGTTCTAATGCTTGAATTCGAAGAAAAATCCCAACCCGGGGAACGGGCCCACACCAGCCTGACTTTGGCGCTGGAACAGCGCATCAAGAGTCGCATGAAAGTAACACTGGATGACGGGCGCAAGGCCGGCCTGTTCTTTGAGAAAGGCGTCATCTTTCAGGATGGAGACTTGATCATCAGTACAGACCGCACAGTGCTGGTGGAAATCAAGGCAGCTTGCGAACCACTTTCTGCCGTCTACTGCGATACCCCGCTGCTGTTGGCTCGCGCCAGTTACCATTTGGGTAATCGCCATGTGCCCTTGCAAATCGGGGAGGGGGTTTTGCGTTACCAACATGATCATGTGCTGGATGAAATGCTCAGATGCCTGGGGTTGGAGGTGCAAACCGAGCTGGCCCCTTTCCAGCCTGAAGCAGGTGCTTACATTGGCGCAGGGCATGTGCATCATCCTGGCTAGCCTGCATACTCCAGCAGAATACTGTGATCGGGTGCAATATGCAGGCTAGCCGACAGTTGGCCCTACTCAAATTATTGCAGTTGAGCAGCCCCACACTGCCAGTCGGCGCCTTTGCCTATTCCCAGGGACTGGAATCTGCAGTTGATGCCGGATTGGTTGCAGATGCCAATATGCTGGAGACTTGGCTGCTGGATACGTTAAGGCTAAGCTTGCTGCTGCTGGATATACCCGTGTTTTCCCGGCTGTATCAAGGCTGGGAGAGCAAGGATATGAAAGCGGTGCAATACTGGAACAGCCTGCTGTATGCGCAGCGTGAAACCAGTGAACTGCGAGCCGAAGATCAGCACCAGGCGGTGGCTCTGGGGCGCTTGCTGGCCGATTTGGGTATCGGGCAAGCGGAAGAGTGGAAGACGGATAAAACAGCGTGTCTTCTCACCCTGTTTTCCCTGGCGGCAGTTACATGGAACATAGAAAAAGAACAGGCTGCTTACGGCTATCTCTGGTCATGGCTGGACAAGCAGATTGCAGCGGCAATCAAGTTGGTGCCCCTGGGGCAAACCGATGGGCAGCGAGTGCTTTCCCGTCTGTTGCCACAGATCCCCGTGATTGTTGAACAGGGGTTGGCCTGCGATGATGACCAAATTGGTGCGTCATTGCCTATGCTGGCGATTCTTAGCTCACAGCATGAGATGCAATACTCACGTTTGTTTCGATCTTAAAGGGTAATTCAATGAGCAATAAAAATGTACTACGCCTGGGTGTTGGCGGCCCCGTCGGTTCCGGTAAGACCGCCTTGCTGCGCCAACTTTGCAAACATATGAAAGAGAATTACAACCTGGCAGTGGTCACCAATGATATTTACACCAGGGAAGATGCCGAGTTTTTGCTGCGCCATAAAGTGCTGGATGCGGATCGCATTCTGGGAGTGGAAACAGGAGGCTGTCCTCACACGGCCATACGTGAAGATGCCTCTATTAACCTGACTGCCGTAGATACCCTGTGCGAACGTTTTCCCGATCTGGATATGGTGATTATAGAAAGTGGTGGCGACAATCTCAGTGCGACCTTCAGCCCCGAGCTGTCTGATCTTACCCTGTATGTAATCGATGTGGCGGCTGGTGACAAGATCCCCCGCAAGGGTGGGCCGGGTATTACGAAATCTGATTTGTTGATCATCAATAAAACCGATCTGGCGCCTATGGTGGGAGCCTCGCTGGAAGTAATGGGGCAGGACAGCAAGCGAATGCGAGGGGATAAACCTTTTGTTTTCACTAATTTGAAAGACGGAGAGAACCTGGATCAGGTGATTGCATTTATTGTGGATCAGGGCATGCTTGCAAAATCCTGAAGGCAGCACCATCGCAGTAAGGGCGCCTCTATTAATTCATGATTGGCATCTACGCACATGAGGGCAGCGATAACTTCGTCGCCTACAGGGATGTAGGTGAGGGGCGTAAGCTGGGAGCGGAAGCTTTGAAAATCTTGCAAATAGCCTGCTAC
>JALWMK010000077.1 GCA_027083925.1 Sedimenticola sp.
AATTCCGTGACATCATCGGCAATCAAGCGGTGGCCGCGAATGATCAGTTCCAGGGCCAGTTCGCTTTTGCCTACGGCGGAATGTCCGGTGAGCAGTACGCCCATGCCCAGCACCTCGAGGAACACGCCGTGCAGGTTGGTTTTTCTGGCGAAGAACCGGGTGGCGTAATACTGAAGGTTATCCAGAACCTGTGCGTCCTTGAGGGAGGAGGCCAGAAGGGGGGTATTGTGTTTTTCCGCCAGTTCTTCCAGGGTCTTGATGGATTTGAGCCGGTTGCTCAACAAGATGGCGGCGGGTTTGGCGGAGAACAGGCGCATCAGCGCCGCATGCTGGTCGTCATTGCTGAGGCTGGTGAGGTATTTTTTCTCTTTGGGACCGATGATTTGCACCGGGCTTGGGTGGATGTAATTCAGCGGGCCGGCGATGATGGGGTCAGATTTTTCGATTTCGGCGTCAAAAATGACGTTGCCAAGGCCTTTTTTCCCCGCCAGAAGGCGCAGCCTGAGACGCTCCTGGAGGGCGTCGATCAGGTCGTTAACTGTGATCTGATGCTGCATCGGCCAGGGGTGGCGGGTTTAGCAGCTGCAATACCTGCTCTTCGTTGGTGGCATGACGCACCTGGGCGCACAGCTGGGGATTGTTGAACAGCCGGGCCAGCTCCGCGAGGAGCTCCAGATGGGCTTCTGTCGCCTGTTCCGGCACCAGCAGGCCGAATACCAGATCTACCGGCTTGCTGTCCAGAGAGTCGAAATCCACGCCAGCGGCCAGATGCAGGAAAGCGCCGGTAGGCTTGCTGATGCCCTTGATGCGGGCGTGGGGCAGGGCAATGCCGTGGTTCATGCCGGTACTGCCCAAGCGCTCCCGGTCCAGCAGTTTTTCGTAGATGGTTTCTGCGCTGGGCGTGTTGGTGCCGGCTGCGAGCAGCTCGGCTACGGTTTCCAGAGCGCGCTTTTTGCTCGATGCAGTATTGGACAGCTTGATCTGATCCGGCTGCAACAAATCTTCGGGTAACATGATGGTTGTATTAATTCCGGGAATCTCCCGAGCCTGAAAGGAGCGCTTCGGGAGATTCCAGCAGGTTGAGTTGAATGCAGCAGGATTCCCTGATGCAGGCTCCGGCTTATTCCGGCATTTCGGCCAGTATGGCTCTGACGCCGCCGTTGCCGCGGGCGCGTTTCTGGATTTTTTCCTTGTGTTTGAGGATCTGCCGGTCAAGCTTGTCCACCAGGCCATCGATGGCCGCGTACAAATCCTCTTCGCTTGCTTCTGCAAAAACATCGGCGCCACTGACGTGGACGGTGGCTTCCGCTTTCTGCATGTGCCTTTCCACACTGAGGATGACATGTACGTTGGTGACGTGATCAAAGTGGCGCTCGATGCGCTTGATCTTCTCTTCTACATAGTTGCGCAGGGCGTCTGTGAGTTCTATGTGGTGACCGGTTACGCTCAGTTGCATAGTATTCTCCTTGGTTAAACGAGACGTTTACGTTCGTTGGATGGCGGAACTGCCATTGCTTCGCGGTATTTTGCGACGGTGCGTCGCGCTACCTTGAAGCCGTCATCTGACAACATGGTGGCGATTTTGTTGTCAGACAAGGGTTTCTTGGGGTTTTCTGCAAGGATGATCTTGCGAATACAGGCGCGAATGGCGACTGCTGATGCCTGATCTCCACTGTTGGTGCTGACGTGGCTGGAAAAGAAATACTTGAACTCCAGTACGCCTTTTGGTGTGTGCATGTACTTTCCCGTCGTGATGCGGGAAATGGTGGATTCGTGCATTTCCACCGCTTCGGCAACGTCTTTCAGGATCAGGGGCTTCATCGCTTCTTCGCCGTGATCGAAGAAACCCTGCTGAACTTCGACGATGCGCATGGCCACCTTCAGCAGGGTCTGATTGCGACCCTGCAGGCTTTTGAGGAACCAGCGTGCTTCCTGCAGATGGTCTTTCAGGGTGGTGTTGTCACTGCTGTTGTCCGCACGCTTGACCAGGGCGGCGTATTCGGGGTTGACCCGTAGTTTCGGCATGGCTTCCGGGTTCAGGGATACCAGCCAGCGCCCCTCTTTTTTTTCGACGAACACATCCGGTTCCACATAGCGGGTGTCTGCCGGAGAAATGCTGGAGCCGGGATGGGGATTGAGGGAGCGGATCAGATCGAACACCGCCTGAACCTGTTCCGGGTTCAGGCGCAACAGTTTGCGGATACGCGGCTCATTGCCGGTGGCGAGCAGGTCAAAGTGATCCCCAAGCAGCTTTCTCGCATGGTTTTTTACTACTTTGTCTGCTGGCAGCTGTTCCAGCTGCAGCAGCAGGCATTCCTGGGGATTGCGTGCAGCAACCCCTGGCGGGTCGAAATGCTGAATGCGATGCAACACGGTCAGCACTTCTTCCATGCCGATTTCTTCATCATTCATGTCGATGATGATTTCTTCCAAGGGCGCGTGCAGGTAGCCGTCCGGGGAAATGCCATCGATAAGGGCGATGGCGATGGCGCGGTCTTCCTCGCTGAAAGGTGTCAGATTGAGTTGCCAGCGCAGATAGTCCTGCAGGGTTTCGGCGTTGCTTTCCCGGGAGAGGAAATCGGTATGTTCCTCGTTGCTGCTTACTTGGTTGCGCGTGACCGGAATATCGTATTGATCTTCCCAGTTGGCGTCCACAGGCAGTTCGTCCGGGATGGTTTCGGTGCTGTTCTGGATTTCCGCCTCTTCCCGGGCGGGGGCAGGTTCTGCCTCTGTGGCTTTTTCACCGGGCGCAGGCGCATCCTCGCCGCCATCCTCCTCGATTTCCAGCATGAGGTTGGATTCCAGCGCTTCCTGTATTTCCTGCTTGAGCTCCAGAGTGGAAAGTTGCAGCAGCTTGATCGCCTGCTGCAGTTGCGGGGTCATGGTGAGGTTTTGACCCAGGCGGAGCTGAATGGAAGCTTTCATTAGTGGATAGATGATCCTCTGTTTTGTTGTTGGGGCGCTTCTGAACTTTCCTGGATCATGCAGAACCTTTCCCGTAGCCCTGAGGATAAGGCAGGCGCCACAGCCGATAGCAGGTTGTCGGCGGGATCTGTAATGTGGTGGCCCCGGGGTGTTTCGGGCGTAAGAGATGAGTTCATGGGTGCAGTATACAGGCTCCTTTTATTTATACCTGAATCTGTGGGTTCATGGCGTATGGTATTGATTTCCCGGTGGGATCAAAAAATCTTGGCTTCACCCTTCAGGTTAAGCGGGCATTTTTTGAACCCCTGGGGGATCAAGCGCTTGCGCCATGCGCCGTCATGAATCCACGGATTCAGGTTATAGTTTAGCGCAAGCCGGGGCAATTTCTGAAATACCAATGCTTGATGCAGGTCAGGTTATAGGCGGAAATGTTTCCCCAGATAGGTGCTTCGCACTTCTTCGTGGGCGAGTATTTCCTGGGGATCTCCTTGGGTCAGTACTGCGCCTTCGGAAACGATATAGGCGCGCTGGCAAATCCCCAGGGTTTCCCGGACATTGTGATCCGTGATCAATATGCCAATTCCTGTTTCTGCGAGGTTTTCAATGAGTTGCTGTATATCTGAGACGGATATGGGATCCACTCCCGCGAAGGGTTCGTCCAGCAGAATAATGCTGGGTCCGGAGGCCAGGCAGCGGGCGATTTCCAGGCGCCGCCGTTCGCCTCCGGAAAGGCTGATGGCCAGGTTCTTGCGCAGGTGGGAAATGCCGAATTCGGCCAGTAGTTCATCGGTGCGCTCCTGGCGCTCCTTTTTTTGCAGCTGTTTGCTGATTTCCAGCACCGCGAGGATGTTTTCCTCGACTTTCAGGCGCCGGAAAATGGAAGGCTCCTGGGCTAGATAGCCCAGGCCGTGCCGGGCGCGGACATGCATGGGGCGGGAGGTCAGGTCTCTGCCGCCGAGGCTGATACTGCCGGCATCCACCGGGATCAGCCCCATGATCATGTAAAAGCAGGTGGTTTTGCCTGCACCGTTGGGACCGAGCAGCCCCACCACCTCGCCTTCATCCACATGCAGGCTGACGCCGTTCACCACGGGTTTCCCCTGGTATCTTTTTACCAGTCCTTCGGCGCTGAGAAAACTCATTGCGCGTTTTGTGGATGGATGATGACCTTGACCCGTTCCGAGCCCTTTGCTGCAGCGCCCGCCTTGAGCTGGGCCTTGACCCGGTCATAAACGATGCGGTCGCTGTGGAAGCTGTCATTGTTCTGGGTCAGCACGGCATCACCGTTTAACGTCAGCTCTTCGCTGTTGAAGTCGTAGACAATGCGCTGGCCCTGCCCCGTCACCCAGGGCTTGTCCTTTTCCGGTCGCTGGCGGAATGTGGCTGGCTTGCCGGTGGCGATAAGCTTGCCGGGCCGTCTGTTTTTGTAGGTGATTACCACCTTGCCAGCCTGCAGCTGCAGGGAACCCTGCTGTATCTTTACATTGCCACGATAGGTTGTGGTGTGGTTGGTCTGGTTGATATCGGCGCTGTCTGCCTCGATCTCCACTGGTGCATCCTTGTCGGAAGGCAGCGCCAGCGTGGTTGCTGGTGCCACAAGCAGCAAAACCAGGGTCAATGAGACAAGCGTGTGGCATTTACTGAGCAACATAATGGGCCCTCGTCTGAGCCAGAAAGCGGATTCTGCCCGGGGATTTCAGCCAGGCCTGCATACCAACGGATTCTATCCAGTTTTCAGCACTGGTAACAGTCACCGCTGCTGCGGTTTCGGCATATTCTCGTTGTGGCTGTACGTCCAGGTCGGAAGTGAGTATGCGCATGGGGGGCTGGGTTTCATCGCCTTCCCAGTGAAGGATGGTTTCGCCCTGGAGCTGGAGCAGGGACTGATCCCGGGAAAGCGCCCCTTTTGCTGCGTTGATGCGCAGGCTGGGCTGCTTGTCGGCATAGAGCATATATTCCGGTTGCTCCAGGCGGGTAATGCCAGATTCCAGATAATGCCGGAGTTGTTGCGCCTGCAACGAATGGCTGAGTCTGCCCTGTTCGTCAAACTGGCGTAGCTCCAGTTGATAGACGAAATAGTCCTGAATCTGCGCCCTGCCTGCCGTTTCTGCGCCAATGATGACAGGATTCGGGCGCGAGGCCCACCAGGTAATGCCCAGCAGCGTCAGCAGTGCCACCAGCAACAGCCGGATACGCATCAGCTGAGGTAACTGTCCAGATGAGAGTGCAGCTTGCCCTGGGCTTCCATGATTAGCTCGCAGACCTCGCGGGCTGCCCCCTGTCCGCCAGCCGAGGGAGTGATCCAGTGGGCATGTTGCTTGGCGAACGCATGGGCGTTCTGTACGGCTATCGCCAGCCCCACGCGGCTCATAACCGGCAAATCCACCACATCGTCGCCGACGTAGGCAATCTGGTTGTCATCCAGGCCTAGCTGGTGTTTCAATTCCATGTAGGCGGGGCGCTTGTCCCGCTGTCCCTGGTACAGATGGCTGATCCCCAAGCTGTGCATGCGGATCTCCACCACTTTGGAAGTGCGGCCAGTGATAATACCGATCTGCACCCCGGTTTGCTGGAGCATCACCATGCCATGGCCGTCCAGAGAGTGGAAGGCTTTGTATTCCTGCCCGTCATCGCCAAGATACAGGCTGCCATCCGTGAGAACACCATCCACGTCGAAGATGATCAGCTTGATTTGTCTGGCTTTTTCCAGAATATCCTGCATCGCTTGTTTTCCTCTCAGACCACGCCGGCGCGGAGCAGATCATGCATGTTGAGCGCGCCAATGAGATTCTTGCCATCGTCAACAACCAGTAGACCGCTGATTTTGTTGTCTTCCATGAGTTTCAGTGCTTCTGCGGCCAGGCTCCGGCTCTGGATGGTGACGCCGCCTCGGGTCATCACCTCGGTGACCGGTGTGCTGCGCAGATCCACACCCCGATCCAGGGTGCGGCGCAAATCGCCATCGGTGAATACCCCGCTGATGCGCTGCTCCTCGTCCACCACCGCCGTCATGCCCAGCCCCTTGGCGGTCATTTCCATCAGTGCCTGACTGATGATGGCCTGCTCGCTGACCTGGGGAATCTTGCTGCCCTTGTGCATGATGTCGCCCACATGCAACAGCAGTTTGCGCCCCAGGCTGCCACCAGGATGAGAGCGGGCGAAATCCAGCTCGGTAAAACCGCGGGTTTCCAGTAGGGCTACCGCCAGGGCGTCACCCATCGCCAGAGCCGCCGTGGTGCTGGCGGTGGGCGCCAGCCCCAAGGGGCAGGCCTCGCGGGAAACGCTCACGTCAATACTGACATCCGCTTCCCGTGACAGGGTGGAATCCGCGTTGCCGGTCATGCTGATCAGGGGAACGCCCAGGCGTTTGATGATGGGCAGAATGGTGATAATTTCTGCTGTTTCGCCGGAATTGGAAAGAGCCAGCACCACATCGCCAGTGGTAATCATGCCCAGGTCGCCATGGCTGGCCTCTCCCGGATGCATGAAAAAAGCCGGGCTGCCGGTGCTCGCCAGCGTTGCAGCAATCTTGTTGCCGATATGGCCGGACTTGCCCATGCCCGTGACCACAATCCGCCCCTGGCAATGCAGCATGTACTCACAGGCATGTACAAAATCCGCATTTATCTGCCTTTCCAGATCCTTGACCGCCGCAGCTTCCGTGCGAATAACGGCCAACCCCAGTTCCCGGAGCTTCTGGGCTTCGGGTTCTTTGGTTTCGGGCACGGGTTTCACAGGCGGATTTCGGCTATTCATTTTCCCGCGAATCATAGCATGTGTGCCGCCCACTTGTTTAGGGCGCCTCTATTCATTCATGATTGACATCTACGCATGAGGGCGGCGATAACTTCGTCGCCTGCAGGGAGGCAGGTGAGGGGCGTACGCCGGGAGCGGAAGCGTTGAAAATCTTGCCAATCGCCTGCTACAAGGTGAATTGCGCTTGCGCAAGAGAAGCTGCCCAGGGGCATTTGCTGCGATTTTCGCCTTGTTCTCACGGCCCTCATGCACGAATCTGCTCAAACAGAATGAATAGAGGCGCCCTTTATTCATCAACGGTTGATAGAGGGCAAATAAACCTGAATTGACGGTGCAATTTGGTGAGGGTGGTCTATGGTTATAGGCTGATAGTGCTGCTATCAACCTGAGTCCGTGGGTTCATGACGGCGCATAGCGCAAGCTCTTGATTCCCCGGCGGTGCAAAAAATGTCCGCCTAACCTGAGGGTGAAGCCAAGATTTTTTGATTCCACCGGGGAATCAATATCATGCGCTCTACATCCGCCCTGAACCCACGGACTCAGGATCAACACATGAAAACCTGGAAGGTAAAAGATTGTCTGATTGAAATCACGATGCGGGAGAGAAGAGATGTCTTATCGAAATAGAACAATGATGCCTTGTCGAGCAATACAGTGCGGTAACGTCTGTAACAAACTGTTCCTGAACAAAATTGCCATGTTCGCCCTGGTGGCCGCGATGGCAATTGCGACCGCTGCTGTTGCTGAGGAAACCGTAGAAGAGGATACACAGGTTTTTCATGAGCAAAGTGTAGAAACCGGGATGGACAATGATGATGTAAGGGTGCTGGCAAGCATGGCGAATCATGCCGGAATCACCCTGACGCCGGAAACAATCAAGCGTATGCTGGCGACTCATCCTGAAATAACGGATGGCGTGGATTCCGGCCAGCGGGATGCGTTTGTGCGAGAGGCGGCGGCTATATATCCTGCAAGGTTTGAGGTGACTGGCCAGGCAACGATTTATGAAGATACCTTGTTCAACCTGAAGTCCGCCGGAGGCAGATTTACGGCTGCAGGTATCGATGTGCTGCTGAACTATTCGAGTGTTTTGGGCGGCGTTTCCTATGAGAACATGGCGCTCTGGGGTTCTTCCCACAGCAACCAGATAGAAGCCAAGTTGGCGGTGGATGCAGAGTTTGAGGCCTATGGCGTATATGGTCGTGCGGATGCTGGGCCACCACCTTTTCCTGCAGTCACTTATGGTGTTTACGGTACCACCAATCAGCCGACCGGTTACGGAGTATATGCGATCAATACCGCTCCCCAGGGGGATGCTGCCAACGATGGTGGGGGAGTGGCGTTGTTTGCAACCGGCAATATAAACGGACTCTACACTTCCGGGGGAATACGGGCAATGGACAACCATGTGGCCATTATTGAAAATACAGTGCCAGGGGGACTTAATGCCCATGTGTTGGCCTTGTCCATGCCAAATGAGACTACTCCAGGCACAGCTGACAATTTCATCACTTTCTATGCAGGGGGAGAAACAGAAACGGATGCGGTGGGGTCGATTGAAGGAAATAGTGCTGGCGGCGTTGTCTATAAAACCAGTGGAGCAGACTTTGCCGAGTGGATTCCGCGCAAAAACCTGGACGAACCTATCGAAACGGGTGATGTCGTGGGCATTGCAGGTGGGAAAGTGTCCCGCAACCTGAAGGGCTTTGATCATATCCAGGTGATTTCCACCGCGCCCGGGTTTGCCGGAAATGCCCCAGGAGATGACAAAATTGATCAGTACGCCCTGGTCGCCATGATGGGACAGGTGCCGGTAAAGGTTTCTGGCGCAGTCAAAGCCGGTGACTATATCGTGGCTTCAGGCAGGAATGATGGCGCGGGTATCGCAATACAGGCTGACAAAATGCGGCCCGAAGACTTTCGCATGATGGTCGGGCGTGCCTGGGAATCTTCGGATGACCTGGGTATCAAACTGGTTGATACGGCTGTCGGTTTCGGTGCCAGCGATGTCTATGCCTACATGCGCAAGCAGGATCAGCGTATCGCCAGCCTGGAACAACAGCTGTCAGCCAAAATGGCGCACCTCGATCGTTTGGCTGCACAAACGGAAATACTGTCCCGGAAAGTCGCCTCTATCCAATCAGCCAATATGGTGGTGAAAAGCGCCATGAAGTAATGCTGTTTCAGTGTGATCAGGAAAAAGCCCCGGCGTACCGGGGCTTTTTCCAATTCAAAGGAGTTTGGTTTTTACCGCAGCGCAACGCTTGCAGCACAAGCGCGTAACCAGTTGCCCCCGTTTGGTATCGAATACCCGCTCCTTATCGGTCACCCACTTGTGGTGTCCATGCCGGCAGAGGGTATTGCCACGGTGCTTGCCGCTGGATTTTGGCTTGCAAAAAGGTAGAATACCGGCCATGTTCCTCGCTTTGGGGTGGCATGGAAAAGCATAGCATCAATTATGCCTTCCTTGTTCGTTTTACCAGCAGCTTTGATTTTATTCTATTCAGCGTGGCGGACAGTTCGTCCAGCTCTTCAATCCCTGTGGGGGAGAAATGGACGCTAAAGTCGCCCTGAGTCAGTGATTTCGCACCTTCATTGATATCCCGCAAGTTTTGCACGATGGATTTGTTGATGCTCCTCATCAATAACAGCATCACGATGGCGGCGAAGATTGTGGTTCCCAGGGTCAGATAGATCATGAAGCGGGCTTGCTCCCTCATGTTGCTCCGGCCCCAGACCAGCTGGGATTCCTTTTTCTTTCTGATTTCTGCTAATCCCGAGAACACCGGTCTTAGCGCATTTTTCCCATCCTTGATGGCGGTATTGGCTTTGATGGTCCACTCTTTTGATGCCGTTTCTGATTTTTCGCCGAGATAGTTCATATCCTTGTATCTATCGATGATTTTCCTGAATTCCGAGCCATAGAATTTGACGGCTTCGTCCCATTGACGAAATGATGCATGTTCTGCATCAGTAAATAAACCTTCCTTCTCCTTGATGAGGAATTCAAGCATTTTGGAAACATTATTCATGGATTCTGTCCATTCCCTGACATACTTTTTCTTTTTGGTCAGGTTGCCTACATAAATAAAGTACTCTTTTTCATAGCGCCGGGTTTTTTCAAGCTGTATCAGTAAGTCGTTGAGCCTGGAGACGGCGTTGGTGCTCTTGGCGATTGTATGGTCAACCGTACTTGATTGCTTGCTGATCAGGTAGGTTATGGCTACTGCACTGCCAACAAACAGCAGCCAGAGTATAAGGAAATTAACGGTTAGTCTTTTCTTGATATTCATGTGCACCCCTATTGGCATGGAGAACTTCGGGAGGCCACAAAAAACCGGCATCCATTCAGCATAATACTATCCGCTGTATGTAACTGGATTTATAATACAAGCAAGATATCCTTCTGGCTTCCTGTGCAAAATATAGCATGAAAACCGCTTCCGGAAAAAAGGAGGCCGAAAGGCGCTCGCTGAGGTCTGCCCAGCATGGTGATAGGCTGCTCAGCCAGTGCCAAAGCCCCGTCTTCCGTCCCAAAATATATATTTCCACAATATGTTAATGGAAAAGAGCGGGTCTCCAGGAAGAGAGTATATTATTTTTTTATCATATCAATAAGTTAGAGTTTTGATGTCGAGTAATTCCGGAACGGAATCACATTTTTGACAGAGACCGGGGCGTGGCTGCTATGCCATCAGGAAACTTTTGCGGGTTTGCTCTGTCCTATTTACCAGACGTTGTAAACGTTGGGTCGTCCCCCTCCCTTGACGGCCCGCCGGTCAACCGGCATCAAACCCCGAAGCTTGCCCCCCCCTCTGGCTTCGGGGTTTTTCTTTTTGGAAAAAATTATTTCAGATGGGAAATGTAGCTGGCGACGGCCTGCATTTCCTCTTCGCTCAGGCGCAAGGCGACAGCTGTCATCCAGGGGTTGTTGCGATGACCGGTGCGGTCACGGAAGGCTTTGAGTACCTTGACGATATAATCGGCCTGTTGCCCGGCCAGGCGAGCATATCCCTTGTTGCCTTTGCCGTCTTTTCTGTGGCATTTGGTGCAATGTTCCTGAAAGATCTCCTGTCCTTTTGGAATAAGTCTGCGATCTCCGGTAGCCGAGCGAATTTCCGGTTTCAGGGAATACCAGATGGCGATATTGATAATTTCCTCATCGGAAAATCCCTGGGAGAGGCTGGTCATCCAGAAGTCATAGCGCTCCCGGGAGCGGAATTTTCTTAGTTGGTCGACCAGGTAGTCCGCATTTTGTGCGGCAAGGTTCGGGGTCATGGGTTTGATCGCCTTGCCATCTTCTCCATGGCAGGTTTTGCAGAGCACTGTCCGGTTGCGGATGGCCCTGTTGAATGTAGTCCGCTTTTTCGGGTTGATATTCAGTGAGAATAGGGTGGCTTCGATTTTTTCCAGGGTCTCTTCGTCAAGGGTGGTGCCCGGATACTGGGGGTCGGCGTGTTCCCCGATAGCGTAACCCGTGCCCAGGCAGAAGAAGAGCGTGATGCTGAATCGAAATAATGTAGCGTACATTTGAGTTTGCCCAAATCATGAAAAGGGAGCCAGTGGTGAGTGAGATGCCAAGCGCCCGAAATGTTCGGTTTATCCTGAACCCACAGATTCAGGTTGATGTAAGCGCTATCCATGGGCTTACCCCTTAGTTTGGGGATAGATTGCAAAAAGCAGCCGGTCAATCAATACCAGTTACCGGCACGCCTTCGTGTTGTTCAAAACCAGGTTGCGCACCAGAGCTGGCATGCGTCTGAACAAGTTGTGCGAATAAATCAGGGTGGCCTGTATAAGCCACTGATTATTTATATTAATCCCCCTATAGAATATATTATAGTTTGTTTGACAGTGGAATATCAAGGATTGGGATGTGGAGCGCGCTCCAGCCAGCAATTGAGTCGCTGGTGGGCTTCGGTAACGCCGGTGCGTTTCAGGGAGGAAAACAATTGCACCGAGAATGCTCCCTGCAGGTCTGCCAGTGCTGATGTGACCTTGTGACAGCTTGCAGAAGCGGCCCCTTTTTTGAGCTTGTCCGCCTTGGTCAGCAGTATGTGTACCGGCAGGCTGATATGCGCCGACCATTCCAGCATCTGGATATCGAAATCCTTGAGGGGGTGGCGGGAGTCCATCATCAGAATCAGACCTTTGAGGCACTGGCGTTTTTCCAGATAGGTGGCGAGGTTTCCCTGCCAGTCCTTTTTGATGCCAATAGAGACTTTTGCATAACCGTAGCCGGGTAGATCCACCAGGCGGCGCTCCTCATCCAGCTCAAAAAAATTCAGTAACTGGGTGCGTCCGGGGGTCTTGCTGGTTTTTGCCAGACCCCGGTGATCGCAGATGACATTGATGGCGGAGGATTTTCCGGCGTTGGATCGTCCAGCGAAGGCGATCTCGTAGCCTTCATCAGGCGGGCACTGGCTGAATTTGGCGGCGCTGGTGAGGAATCTGGCCTGACGAAAATAGTTGTCAGTCATCGCTGCGTTTCCAGTGGCCGGATTTGCCTCCGGCTTTTTCCTCCAGCTGTACCTGGCTGATGACCATGCCCCTGTCCACCGCTTTGCACATGTCATAGATGGTAAGCAAGGCCACCTGGGTGGCGCACAGGGCTTCCATTTCCACGCCGGTCTGCCCCCGGGTGTCCACCTGGGCGCGGCAATGAATGCGGTTACTATCTGTATCGATACTGAAGTTAATGGTGATGCGCGTCAGGGCCAAGGGGTGGCACAGGGGGACGAGGTCTGGTGTTTTTTTGGCAGCCATGATGCCGGCAACGCGGGCAATTCCCAGTACATCGCCCTTCTTGTGGCCTCCTTCCATGATGAGCTTCAGGGTGTTCGGTTCCATGCTGATGTGGCCGCTGGTGATGGCAATTCTGTGGGTGTAGCCTTTGGTGCCGACATCCACCATGTGCGCCTGGCCCTGTTCGTCGAAATGGGTGAGTTTGCTCATGCTTCGCCAACCTGATCGAATTCTATGGATTTGGAGACCTCGTGCACCTCAAAGCTCATGGTTTGCAAATCACCCATCACCCAGGTGGCCTGGGTTTGCCCCACGCCGCCAATGGTGCCGGGGTTGACCAGCGCGGCTTTGCCGCCCCTTACATGGGGCAGCCATTCGATGTCTACCATGTGGCTGTGTCCGCAGCATACCAGATCCCAGTCGCCGGTAGCGGCCATGGCTCGGGCGTAATGCGGGTAGTGCACCAAAAAAATCCGCCTGCCGTCCAGCTCTATGCCGGCATCCATCCCGTGATAGCGCAAGACCCCGCCTGGCTTGTGGCCGAGGCGGGTGAGGGCATACAGGTCTCCGGTGTTATTGCCGTGGATAATGTGCACGGGCAACTGGAATTGTTCCAGGCAATGCAGGGTGCTGGGAGCGACCACATCGCCACAGTGCAGCACGGCTTTCGCTCCCAGCGCTCTGGCATCCCGTACTGCTGCCTCTAGCAGGGGGATGTGGTCATGGCTGTCAGACAGGATGCAGATTTTCATTAGAAGTGCGGTTTTTCCGGGGCTTTTTCGAACATGGCAACCGAGTTGGTGATCTCCTTGCGGGCGGCCGCCACATTGTCCCAGCCTTGCACCCGCACCCATTTTCCCTCGTCCAGATCTTTGTAGTGCTCAAAGAAATGCGCCATGCGCTCCATGAGTTCCTTGGGCATGTCATCCACATCATTGACGTGAGACCAGCGGTCGGTGATATCGTTTACAGGCACGGCAACCACTTTTGCATCATCCCCGGATTCATCGGTCATGATGAGCACGGCGACAGGGCGGCAGCGAATGACAGATCCGGGGATCAGGGGAAAGGCGGTCGGCACCAGCACATCGCAGGGATCGCCATCATCGGACAAGGTGTGGGGAATATAGCCGTAGTTCACCGGATAACGCATGGCGGTGCGCAGGATGCGGTCTACGAACATGGCGCCGGAGGCCTTGTCTACTTCGTATTTTACCGGCTCGGCATTGGCGGGTATTTCGATGATGACGTTGATTTCGTCTGGAACATTGTTGCCCCGGGTTACGCGGTCAAGATTCATTGGGTATTTCCTCCTTAAAGGTGTCGGTTATGAATGGCACTTACTTAAGCAAAAAACCATGGTCATTCCGGCGCAGGCCGGAATCCAGGATCTTGGGAATAGGTGGCCGTCCTGGATCCCGGCCTGCGCCGGGATGACGAATAACGAGATCTTTGGCTTAAGGGCACCTCTATTAATTCTGTTTGAGCAGATTCGTGCATGAGGGCAGTGAGAACAAGGCGAAGATCGCAGCAAATAGCAAGCTATTTGCAAGATTTTCAACGAAGTTATCGCTGCCCTCATGTGCGTAGATGCCAATCATGAATTAATAGAGGTGCCCTTAAGTCAGTGCCATTCGTGTCGGTTATATTTATTACAGTTGGTTTGGATCGAACATAAAAAGCCGGCCCCCCAAGGCCGGCTTGGTGCCAGGTTCAAAATTGTATTTACAGCTCTTCGGCATGTTTGGAAAGGTAGCTGGCTACGCCGTCTGGAGTGTCTTTCATGCCATCGTCGCCTTCTTTCCAGCCGGCGGGGCAGACTTCGCCATGAGTCTCATGGAATTGCAGGGCATCGATCATGCGGATCATTTCGTCGATGTTGCGGCCCAGGGGCAGGTCATTGACTACCTGGTGGCGCACTACGCCTTCCTTGTCGATAAGGAAAGAACCACGGAAGGCAACAGCGCCATCAGGGGTTTCCACATCGTATGCCTTGCAGATGCCGTGAGTCATGTCTGCGATCAGGGGGTAGCGAACCGGGCCGATGCCGCCTTCATTCACCGGGGTATTGCGCCAGGCATTGTGAGTGAAGTGGGAGTCGATGGAAATACCGATCACCTCTACATTGCGTTTGGCGAATTCATCCAGACGGTGATCGAAGGCGATCAGCTCTGAAGGACAGACGAAGGTAAAGTCCAGCGGATAAAAGAAAATCACCGCATATTTGTCATTGGTGCGGCTCTTCAGGTTGAAATCGTCAACGATGCTGCCATCGCCAAGTACCGCTGGTGCGGTAAAGTCAGGTGCCTCGCGGCCTACCAGTACGGACATGTTGTTCTCCTAGAGTATTGCTTTGGTTGTTGGATTATCTGAGGCTGGAGAAATTACTTCCCGGCCCCAAGTCAAATTTTTGTTCCAGATCCAGATCCCGGATGAGCTGATTCACTGCACCCTGGCCATGCAGTTTCTGCACTTCCGCCAGTATCATGCGCACCGAGTTGCGATTGTAGCCGCTGGAAAACTGCAACTGCACCTCGATCAGCTCCCGGGCTCTGTCCAGGTTCATGAAAAACGGTGACCACCCGCCTTCCGGGGTGGCCCGGTCCAGTCAGACTGCAAAGTCGGCAAGCTTGCGGGGTACCGCAATGCCTTTCATGGTTACATAGCGAGGCATGCCGTTGTCATCATATTCCGGATAGGCTTCTCCCTGGATCAGGGGATACAGGTATTCCTTGCAGCCGTCGGTGATACCAAAACCGTCTTCGGTGATGAATTCCATGGGCATCATCTTTTCCACGTTGGCCACCTCGGACAGGGGCGCCATGCCAATGCTCCACTTGTAAGGGGAGGAGGATTCACGCACCACCGTGGGCATGATGGAGTTGTGGCCTTCCAGGGCCATGTTTACGGCGGCCTCACCCAGCGCATAGGCCTGTTCCACATCGGACCTGGAAGCCAGGTGACGGGCGGCGCGTTGCAGATAATCGGCAACGGCCCAGTGGAACTTGTAGCCCAAGGCGTCTTTGATGATGTTGGCAACCACGGGAGCGGCGCCACCCAGCTGGGCGTGGCCAAAGTCGTCACGGGTGCCTTGTTCTGCCAGGAAACGACCGTCCGGCCAGTGGGTGCCTTCCGAGACAACCACGGTTACATAGCCGTACTGCTCCACCTTGGCCTTGACGGCGGCGAGGAATTTGCCCTGGTCGAACTCCACTTCGGGGAACAGAACCACAACAGGGATATCGTAATCATCGATCAGGCCGCCTGCAGCAGCGATCCAGCCGGCATGGCGCCCCATTACCTCGATGACGAAGACCTTGGTGGAAGTCTTGGCCATGGAGCGTACATCGTAACTGGCCTCCAGGCTGGAAACGGCGATATATTTGGCTACGGAGCCGAAACCCGGGCAGTTGTCAGTGATGGGCAGGTCATTGTCCACGGTCTTGGGTACATGAATGGCTTGGACGGGGAAGCCCATTTTTTCCGACAGCTGGGAAACCTTGAAGCAGGTATCGGCAGAGTCACCGCCACCATTGTAGAAGAAGTAGCCGATGTTGTGGGCCTTGAACACCTCGATGAGGCGTTCATACTCGCGCTTGTTGTCTTCCAGGCTTTTGAGCTTGTAGCGGCAGGAGCCGAAGGCGCCTGAGGGGGTGTTTTTCAGTTCGGCAATATCTTCTGCAGACTCCTGGTTGGTGTCGATGAGATCTTCGGTCAGGGCGCCGATGATGCCATTGCGACCCGCATAGACGTTAGCGATCTTGCCGCTGTGCTTGCGAGCAGTTTCAATCACACCGCAGGCGGATGCGTTGATAACGGCAGTTACGCCACCGGATTGTGCGTAGAAAGCATTCTTTGCTGTCATAATAACTCCCTCATTTTATTAAGGATTTTGGTTAAAGGTGTAGAATCTGGTGTTTGGGCAAGGGTAGAAAGGCCGGGCTACAGTTCTCCCCGCTCCTTGGCATCGTGATCCGCCTGGGTTTGCAGCAGGGAAACCATGCATTCGCTCAGGTCATCATACTCATGCACGCCTGTGCCGTATTGCTGATAACCCCGGTAAAAAAACTGGCAGCGGTAGCGGCGATCCCCGGCTTTGAAGATGACGAAATTGCAGCCGCCCTCCTCCCAGTACACCACCGGGCAGTTGCTCAGTTCTTTGTCTGCGGGCGCCAGGCGGATTTCAGCATCTGCATACTGGAAAGGTACATCCTTGCCATATCGCTCCTTCAAGGTAGTCTTGATGATCCATTCCTCACTTTTTCCGTAGTCGGAGATTGTCGCCATAGTCTGCATGCGCCTGCTGAAAACGCTTAATTTGCCAAAAATGCATAGAAAATCAGGAGCTTTGCGTAATACGCGGTTGACATTACGGGCTAACTGCGATTAGCTATGTAGCAAATTTTTCGGTAGTCTGGGTAATCCCGCTAATTATAAAGGAAAAAAGCAGGGCGGGATATATCTGGTCAATATGTGGAATGGAACCTGAATCCAGGTTGTACAGATTCGGGTTTAACAGCAAGGAAAAACTTTGGCATGAGGATTATTTTACTGGGGCCGCCAGGCTCGGGAAAGTCTGTAATTTCCCGGAAAATAGCGGAAAAATACGGCTTTCCTGTAGTAAGTGTGGAAGAGGTGGCGGAAGAACTGTCCGCCATGGCGCAGCAGAATGATGAACTTGGACGGCTGGCCAAAGAATCCATTGGTTCGGGGCGCGTCTCGGATGATGTCTGCAATACGGTATTGAAACGCGTTCTGGGCAAGGAAGAGCTGGCGCCGGGATTCGTTCTGGTCGGCTATCCAAAGGATGCGGCTCAGGCGGAGTACATCGAAACCGCCATGAATCAGATCAGGCGCCCCCTGGATCTGGTGCTGATGATCGATATTGACCGGGATGAACTCATGGAGCGCCGGGTCGGGCGGATTGATTGCGATGCTTGCGGCACCCACTACAACCTGTATGTCAACCCTCCCATGGTCGAAGGTATCTGCGACCTGTGCGGTTCCCGCGTCAGTCGCCGGCCTCGTGGTTACGAAGAGAACATTGCCAATCAGCTGCGTGAATATGATGTGGCGGTACAGCCGGTACTCGGTTTCTTCAAACAACTCGGCAAGTTACGCCGTGTGGATGCCAATGGTACGGAAGAGCAGCTATGGGAAGAAGCGCAGGCCACCATTGACGCCGCAGAGCCTGCGTCCCTTGAAAGCCTGCCTGAAGAGCAGCCGGTGAGCAAAGAGTCCGCCGCCAAAAGCAAGCCTGTGGCAAAGAAGGTGGCAAAAAAAGCAGCGAGCAAAAAAACCGCAGCCAAAAAAGTCCAGGACAAATCCCCGCCCAGCAAAAAAGCGGCGGCGAAAAAGAAACCTGCTGGCAAAAGGAAAGCGGCAGTAAAAAAGGCTACAGCAGCCAGCAAGAAAAAAGCGGTGAAGAAAGTACCAGCGAAAAAACCTGCCAGCGCTGGCAAAAAAAAGGCAACAAAGAAA
>JALWMK010000078.1 GCA_027083925.1 Sedimenticola sp.
GGCAGCGGCTATCCACAAATCGCCGGGCAACTGAAAAATGTTGTCATCAAGCAACTGGCGGACTTTCGTGCCGGCAACAGAGACAATCCCATTATGCGCGCTTTTTCCTCGCGCAGATCCCTGGGCGGCCCCCAGGAGATTGCCGATGTCGCCGCGTATATCGCCAGCATGCCCATGACCCCAAATAACGAGCAGGGCTTCCGCTTGCGCCTGCGGGAAGGAAAGCTTATCTATGACAGGCTATGCGCCGACTGTCACGGCAAGCAGGGAGAAGGCGACATGGAAGAGCATATCCCCCGCATCCAAGGGCAGCATTACAGCTATCTGACACGTCAATTCAACTGGATACGCAATGGCCGGCGCCGCAATGGCGATGAAAAAATGATCAAACAGATCAGAAATTTCACTCCTCCCGAGCAGGTGGCAGTGCTTTCCTATGTCGCCAGCCTGAAACCGGAAAATGTTGCCCCGCAAGGATGGCGCAATCGTGACTTCAATGCCTTTGACCGCAGTTGGCGGCCCATGCAAATCCGCTAGCCCGGCATTCCGGCGCAGGCCGGGATCCAATACCCTGATTCGCCTGGATTCCGGCCTGCGCCGGAATGACGGGAACAGGCTTGTTCAGAGCTTCCCTGGACATCATGCCTGGCAAACCCACACAATCAGCTTCGAAATGAAAAAAGCCCCGTCAATGCGGGGCTTTGCTGCAATGAATACTGCTTTGCTTGCTGCTACTTGGCGTGCTCCACCAGTATGTCCAGGCACTGGTGATCACGGAATCCACTGGCAATGTCCCTGGCAGTCTCGCCTGCCTTGTTCTTCAGGGACGCATCCGCGCCTCTGGCAAGCAGCATCTTTACTGCCTCGGGCTTGCGGACATCGACAGCTTCCATGAGCGCCGTGGTGCCTTCCTTGTCTTGGGCATTGATATCCGCCCCACGCTGCAGCAAGTACACGATTGCTTCCGCATTGCCCTTTCCCGCCGCCCAGATCAACGCAGTTGCGCCGTCTTTTGAACGGGCATGAACATCCGCACCAGCCTCCAGTAGCGCCTTCAGCACATCCAACCCCTTGTTGGCCGCCACTGCATGGATCAATGCGGTCTTGCCTTTATTGTCCGCCAGTTCGACTTTCGCGCCATGCTCAAGGAGTATCTTGACGACATCGCCATGTCCATGCGCTGCCGCCAGCATCAAGGGGGTACGTCCTTCCTTGTCCCGATCATTGGGATCAGCGCCGCGGAACAGCAGCTGCTCCACCATATCCGCTATGCCGTACCGGGCTGTCAGCAGCAGCGCTGTGGCACCAGCATGGGTTCGCGCCGTCAGGTCAGCACCACGTTCGATAAGCAGCGCCGTCACTTCCGGCGAGTCATTCTCTGCTGCCAGGGTTAGGGCGGTGCAGTCAGCAACGGTCTTGCGATTGACGTCTGCGCCATGGGCGAGCAGCGCCGAAACAGCAGCCAGGTTGCCGTTCTCGGCAGCCATCATCAGCGCCGTCTTGCCATACTTGTTGGCGCTGTTTACATCCGCGCCCTGTTTCAGCAGTTTTTCAATCGCCTCCACATCACCCACCATGGCAGACAACCGCAGCTCCCTGTCCAGTGCTGTTTCACCAGCCAGCACATTGCACGATACCAGCAGCAGCACAAAGCCCAGAAGCACCCGGAAATTCATCAGCAACCCCTTTTTGTATTTCATCACCCGCCTATCTGAAAACAGGATCAACCCTGTCCAGAAACCTCCGCCTCTTCAGGTTCATCCGGCTCCTCATGAGCAATGCCCTTGTGGCAGTCAATACAGGTTTTTCCTTCATCCCTTGCCCTGCCATGGCGCTTGCGCGCAATACGATCCTGCTCGGCAAGATCCATGGCATCCCAGTCGTGGCAGGAACGGCACTCCCGGGAATCATTTGCTCTCATCTTTGCCCACACCCGGCTGGCCATATCCCAGCGGTGAGCCTCGTATTTTTCCCTGGTGTCGATGGTGCCCATGATTTCGTGATATACATCCTTGGCAGCCATGACCTTGGCTACCATCTTTGGCACAAAGGGCTTCGGCACATGACAATCGGAACAGGTGGCGCGCACACCGGATGCGCTCTTGTAATGCACGGTTTCCTTGTACTCTTCCAGGTTGATCTTCATGGAATGACAGGAAGTACAGAAATCCATCTCGTTGGTGGCCGACAAGCCCATGTTGAAAAGACCGGTAAAGACCACACCTGCGAAAAATATGATTACAGCCAGACCAAGACCTACATGTTGCGCCACGACATACCCCCAACTTGATTTACTGACCCAAAAACAGATTGTCAGTTATTGGTTTCTTTATTGCTCTCCATACACCACTCCCGGCAGCCAAGTCGCCAATTGTGGCCACCACGCCAGCATGCCCAGCATGATGAGCTGTATGACGATAAATGGTAGCACACCCCGGTATATTGCGCTTGTAGTGACCTCCGGAGGGGCGACTCCACGCAGATAAAAAAGCGCAAAACCAAATGGTGGTGTCAGAAAAGAGGTCTGCAGATTAATGGCGATCATGATCCCCAGCCACACCGGATCCAGGCCCATGGCAAGAAGAATCGGGCCAACGATAGGCACCACCACAAAGGTAATTTCGATAAAATCCAGAATAAATCCCAGCAGAAACATCAGCAACATGACCACTGCCACAGCACCCACCACGCCACCGGGTAGATCAGTCAACAGTTCGCTGACGCGCTCATCTCCCCCGAAGCCGCGAAACACCAGAGAAAACACCGCGGCGCCGATAAAGATCATGAATACCATGCTGGTGACTTTGACCGTGGACTCCATCACCTTTCGCAATGCCTCCATACTCAACTCCCGGCGCTGGGCAGCCAGCAACATGGCGCCCACAGCACCCACGGAAGCCGCCTCGGTAGGCGTGGCCAGCCCGCCGAGAATAGAACCCAGCACCGCCACGATCAGTGAAAGCGGCGGCAGTAACACCGTAATCACCCGCCACCACAGCGCCTGGTGCCCGGTAGTTTGAATTTCCGCCGGCGGCAAGCGCTGGGGCTGGAAAAAAGCCACCCCAAGCAGATACAGCAAATACATCAGTACCAGCCCCAGGCCGGGAATCACAGCACCCACAAAAAGATCGCCTACGGATACGGTTTCCAGATTCCAGATTCCCATTTCCAGTTGCGCCTGCTGATAGGCGGAGGAAAGCACATCACCAAGCAGAACCAGCACGATGGAAGGAGGAATAATCTGCCCCAGTGTTCCCGACGCACAGATGGTGCCCGCGGCAATGGCCGGATCATAGTTGCGCTTGAGCATGACCGGCAGGGACAGCAGCCCCATGGTCACCACAGTGGCGCCGACTATGCCGGTGCTGGCTGCCAGCAGCATGCCAACCAGGGTGACAGAGATACCCAGACCGCCACGCAAGCTGCCAAACAATGCGGCCATGGTATCGAGCAGGCTTTCCGCCACTCTGGAGCGTTCCAGCATGACCCCCATGAACACAAACAGAGGCACTGCGATCAGAGTCGCATTGGTCATGATTCCATACAGCCGATTGGGCAATGCCTGCAGGAAAGCCCCATCAAAAAAACCGGCCCATTCCCCCAGCAGGGCAAAAATCAGGGAAACACCACCCAGGGTAAAGGCCACCGGATAACCCAGCATAAGCACCATGGCCACCACAGCAAAGAGGATAAAAGGCAGCCATTCAGCCACGATCTTCCCCTCGAAGAATCGCCAGGCTGCGCAGAATCAGCGCCAGCCCCTGCAGCATCAGGCTCAGGGGTAACAGCAACAGCAGGGTCTTGATCAGGAAAACCCCCGGCAGGCCGCCAGCCTCTCTCGACCCTTCAAACACCTTCCAGGACTCCAGCACATACTCCCAGCTGACCCAGAAGATAAAACCCATCAGCGGAAACAGCAGCAACAGGGTGCCCAGCAAGTTGACCCAGGCACGCCCTTTGTCACTGAATTTGCGGTAAAAGATATCCACCCGCACATGCCCCTGATAGTTGAGGGTATAGGCAGCCCCCAACATGAACACCAAGGCATGCAGATAGGTGATGGACTCCTGCATGGCGATCCACCCCGTATCCAGCAGATAGCGCAGCAGCACCACGGCGAAGGTAATGAGCACCATCAGCAACGTCGCCCAGGAAACCATGCGCCCGGTGAACTCCGCCAGGGACTCCAGTCTTTGGATCGAGGATTTCAACGCTGGGAGATCAGGCCGCTACCAGCGGAACAACACCCACTGCGGAACAACCACGCTGTTCGGGTCATCTTCCTGGGTATCCATCTCCCCGTCTCCATCCAGATCCAGCAGATAATAAGGGGCGCCTATTTGCGGTACGATCTTCACCATGTACAAACGCCCGTTGATGCGGTATTCGTGTATGGTTTTCGTATCCTCCTGGCGAATGGTCACATCCGGCTCCAGGTCTTCCGCATGTTCCTGAACCGGTGGCGGGGAAGACGAGTCTTGCGCCCAAAGGGGAGCCGCGGGCAAAAGCAGCATACTGGCGAGAATCAGTGGTTTCATGGAAATATCCTGGAGGGGGAAAGTCATGATTATAACTCCAGAAGAATTTCCAGTTCATCCGCAGAGGGTTCAAATCCACGCCCACCATAGTGGTCGAAGATGGCCTCTACGATTTGTTTCGGCTCGTCACAGACCTGGATCAGGTTCATATCCTCGAAGCTGATGGTCCCCGCCTCGCACAGGGTATTGCGAAACCATTCCAGCAGGCCATCCCAGAAATCGCTTCCCACCAGGATAATGGGGATTCTGCGGCTCTTGCCGGTTTGCACCAGAGTCAGGCACTCTGCCAGCTCGTCCAGGGTGCCAAAGCCCCCGGGGAGCACGACGTAGGCCACCGCATATTTGATGAACATCACCTTGCGGGCGAAAAAATGCCGGTAACTCAGGGAAACGTCTTGATAGGGATTGGCGCCCTGTTCATGGGGAAGATGGATATTCAGACCGACGCTGGGCGATTCACCGGCAAAAGCCCCTTTATTGGCCGCTTCCATGATCCCCGGGCCGCCACCGCTGATGACCGAGAACCCGGAATCAGAAAGCAGACGGGAAACCTCTTCCGCCTTGATATACCAAGGGTGATCCTTTGGCGTTCTGGCCGAACCGAAGATGCTAACTGCCGGACGGATGCGGCTGAGCCTTTCAAACCCTTCGACAAATTCCGCCATGATTTGAAACACGCGCCAGGATTCGCGGCTGAGTTCGGCATTGGTGCCAGGGCTTTTGGGTCGGCTGGAGGAAAAATCATTCATGGTTTGTCTATCCGGGTTGGATTAGAATCCTCAACCCCGAACTCTGGTTGCAAATAAAGAACCCAACTATAGGCCATGAACGACCTCAATCCAAGGCAAGGCGAAGCGGCAACCTATCTCGATGGCCCGCTGCTGGTGCTCGCCGGCGCGGGTTCGGGAAAAACCCGGGTTATCACCCGCAAGATCGCCCACCTGATCAACCAGGTCGGCATGGCGCCACGGCACATCACTGCAGTAACCTTCACCAACAAGGCCGCCAGGGAAATGAAAGCCAGGGTGGGAGAGCTGCTGCGAGGCAGCAACAGCCACGGGCTGCGCATATCCACCTTCCACACCCTGGGCCTGAACATACTCAAACATGAACACCAGGCCGCTGGCCTGCGCCCCGGGTTCACCATTCTCGACACTCAGGACAGTGAACATCTAATCCGCGAAATCCTGCTCAAGGACGAGCCGGACAACGAAGCCATCCGGCTGACGCGCTGGCAAATCTCCCAGTGGAAAAACGAACTGCTCTCCCCGGAAGCAGCCATCTCCCGCGCGGACAACGCCCTGGAGCTGCGCCACGGGCAGATCTACACCGCCTATCAACGCACCCTCGGTGCCTACAATGCTGTGGATTTTGATGACCTGATCCAGTGGCCGGTGCAGCTGCTGCAACAAAACCCGGACATCCTCGAACGTTGGCAACACAAGATTCATTACCTGCTGGTAGATGAGTACCAGGACACCAACAGCGCCCAGTACAAACTGGTGCGTTTGCTGGCCGGGGTTCGCGGGGCGCTGACTGTGGTCGGCGACGATGATCAGTCCATCTACGCCTGGCGCGGCGCCCGCCCGGAAAACCTGGCGAAACTCAAGGAAGATTTTCCCCGACTCAAGATCATCAAGCTGGAGCAGAACTACCGCTCCACCGGCCGCATCCTCAAGGCCGCCAACCAGCTCATCGCCAACAATCCCCATGTGTTCGAAAAACGCCTGTGGAGTGAGCTGGGGCCGGGAGAGGAAATCCGCATCTTTCAGTGCCGCGACGAGGAAAACGAAGCCGAACGGGTGGTATCGGAAATCATCCACCAGAAGGTAATGCACAGGCGCGGCTACGGTGACTACGCCATCCTCTACCGTGGCAATCATCAGTCGCGTGTTTTCGAGAAACTGCTGCGCCTGCACAATGTGCCCTATTTCATCAGCGGCGGCGGCTCCTTCTTCTCTCGCAGCGAAATCAAGGACATCATGGCCTATCTGCGCCTGCTGACCAACCCTCGGGACGATGCGGCCTTTCTGCGCGTGGTCAACACCCCCAGGCGGCAGATCGGCCCCGGCACCCTGGAACAACTGAGCAGCTATGCCAGCGGCCGAAAGCTCCCCCTGTTCGATGCCATCGACGAATTGGGGCTGGCGGAACAGCTCAAACCCAATGCCCTTGGCCGCTTGCGGGAATTCAGCGGCTGGATCAGCCAACTGTCCCGCCTTGCCCACGAAGGGCACCCGGTAAAAACCGTGCGCCAACTGCTGGAAGACATGGACTACGAAGCCTGGCTGTACCAGACTTCTCCCAACGACAAAGCCGCGCAGCGACGTGCGGAAAATGTGGATGAGCTGCTGGGCTGGCTGCAGCGCCTGCATGCGGACGAAATGCGTGGTGAAAGCCTGGCCGAAATGATAAGCCACCTGGCGTTGATGGACATTCTTGAGCGGCAGGACGAAGACAGCGCCGAAGAAAGAGTCAGCCTCATGACGCTGCACGCGGCCAAGGGGCTGGAATTCCCCTATGTATTCCTGGTGGGCGTGGAAGAGGCGCTGCTGCCCCATCGCGCCAGCATCGAAGATGACAACATCGAGGAAGAACGGCGCCTGGCCTATGTAGGCATCACCCGCGCCCGCCGGGTATTGCACATCAGCTTCGCCCGCAAGCGCCGCAAAGGCGGCGAAGTGGTGGATTGCGAACCCAGCCGATTCCTCCAGGAACTCCCGCAAGACGACCTGCAGTGGGAAGGAGGGGAAAGCAACAGATCTGCGGAAGAAAAGAAGGCCAGGGGGAAATCCCACCTGGCCAGCCTCAAGGCAATGCTCGAATAACGGCTTGCGAAAGCCCTGATCAGACCGGCAAGAAGTAATTCGTAATTCAGTATGAACTCACGGCCTGATCAGCATTTCCTCATTGTTTGGACAACCACTCGGCAATCGTTTTCAGGTCTTCATCAGATACGCCGGCAACAATGCCTTTCATCACTGCGGCCTGACCATTGCTGCGGGTACCGCTCTTGATGTCCTTCATTTGCGCCAACGCATATTCGACGCTTTGACCGGCAATCTTCGGGTAGGCATCCATAATCGTGGTCTTTCCATCTGCGCCATGACAGGCTCCGCAGCCTTTCGCTGCATACAAAGCCGCGCCGGGATCGGAAGAAGCGGCAGCCGGCGCAGCAGGAGCCGCAGCGGGCGCTGCTGCCGGGGCGGAGGGAGCAGGCGCGCCAGCCCCAGGAGCCGCTACCTTCACTTCGCCCACAGGTTTAATGCGGGCCGCCACATCATCTGCGGCAACGGCAACGGTAGCAAAACCCATGGCTGTAACAACCAGGAGAGACAGAACAGAAGATTGGAATTTTTTTACCACAATCATTTCCTCGAATTCAGCGCAGACATTCACGGGAACACCTGACAGATAAGCCATAATTTCCCGAATCATACCACTCATCGGTGATTGAGGAAAAATGTAATCTGGCCTGCCCGCGAAAAACTGTTCCTGCTTCCCTGCAATCGCCAGGGCTGACAGGGCTTGCCGGCGCACCCCTCCCCAAAAAAACCAGGCAATGTATCGCATTCAATCACTCAATCATGGGAAAACAGCACGATATATTGATATAGTGAGGAGCTATTGCCCACATTTACCGGAATCCACAGGTTCGGCGCCAAATTCTCATGGTCACAAAAAAAGAAGCGAAGCCAGACATTATTTCTGATGAGCAGCTACTCAGAGCCAGCCGCTCGTTCGAGGCCATGATGCTCAGCCAGATTGATATATCTGCCAAGCTGGCCGATGATCTCAAGTACGCCATTCGCATCGGCATGGCTGTGCTGGCGCTGATCGCCATTTCCATACTGGTTCTGCTGCTCACCCTGTCTTCCCAGATCAACCGCATCTCGGACGTGGTTCTGGACATGAACACCAATTTTTCCGCCGTCACCATGCGCATGGATCAAATGAATCAATACGTCGATTCCATGGCGAAACGGGTCGCGCTGCTGCAAGCCATGGACAAACAGACCTCTGGCATGCAACAGGAAATCACCAGCATCACCACCAATATGGAAAATATGCAGGAAACGATCAGCAGCATGGCCGGCAGGGTCACCAGTGTACGAAAATCCGTGGAAGGCATGTCAATTTCCGTCAGCCGCATGGATAACCAGGTACAGCTGATGGCGACGGATATGCAGCATATGGCCAAGCCCGCCCGCAGTATCAATAAAATATTCCCCCTGCCCTGAGAGACAAGCCATGCCGCAAGAAGAAAAACGCCTGTTTGTTGATATGGTGGGACGCCTGAGCTGGGAAACCCAGCTGCACCTGGACGAGCGACGCCATCATTTCCATATCAACAAGATCTTTATCGTCATCATTTCCATACTACTGATAGTCCTGGCGGCAGTGAATGTCTATTATGTTGCGGTTCTCTATGAGGATCTGAACGGCATTGTGGACAGCATGGACTCCATGCACGGCAACATGCAAAAAGTATCCAGCAACATGGCGCATATCACGGACAATGTGCAGGAATTCGAGATTCACATGCAGCATATGGACAGTATCGTCGCAAGCACCGGCGCCATGGCCGCCATGATGCCCGCCATTTCCGCCAGCATGCAGCAAATGGACAAGGACATTGCAGTAATGGACACGGATATGGGTAAAATGGCCAACGGCATGCTGCATGTTGACCAGCGCTTCAAGCATATGACCCAGGGGATAAACGTGATGCGCTACCATGTGCGCGAAATTGCCCACCCCATGGGATCCATGAATCCTTTCATGCCCTAGCCCGGAAATTGCACCAGGATGTGGAATTTCCGGGCTAGCGTCTAGCAGATCAGCTGCGATACCGGCGAACCATTTCCGGCAGGGCTTGTTCCAGGGTATAGAGCGGCGAAAACTCCAGATCCCTGACAATTTCCTGCGCATCGAAGCAAGCGGAACTGCGCAGACTGTTCAGCTTTTCCCTGTTCAGCAGCATTTTCCTGCCAGTGGCTTTTTCCAGCACACTGCCGGCGCCTGCCCCCAGGCTCAACAACCATTGCGGAATGGCCCGGAAGGAAGGCTCCCTGCCCAAAGCCCTGCAAATCAATTCATAGATTTGCCGGGTGGAATACTGTTGCAAATCCGTAACTGTATAGGCTTTGCTTCTGCTCACAGGCGACAGGGCAGCAAGCAGAAAACCCTGCACCACGTCATCCACATGCACCAAAGAGCGCTTGTCGCCAAAATCTGGCAGTGGCGGCAAGCGCCCTGCATCAATGGCCGCCAGCATCTGTGCAATACTGCCCTGCCGGGTAAATCCGTACACCGGAGGCAAGCGCAGAACTGCCGTCTTCATGGCTCCTGCGCCTGCCAGCACCAACTGTTCAGCCTCAGCCTTGGATTGTGCATAAAGGCTTTTGCTTCCATCCAGCACCCGCGTGGAGCTGGCAAATACCAGAGACGCCACACCTGCCGCCGAAGCCAGGCCCAACAAGTTCCTGGTGCCCGTAACGGTAACGGCTTGATGCAGGGGATTGTTTTCCGGCTGCAAATCCGCTGCCAGGGGCGCATAGCTGGCCAAATGGAACACTGTGGCAACGCCATCAAGGGCAGCTTCCAGGCCTTGTGCCTGTGCCAGATCAGCCACACAGCGCTGTGCGCCGACAGGTATATTCCCATCTCCCCGTCTGCTCATTGCGCGAACCGCTACTCCGGCCGCCGCAAGAACTTCCACCAGCCGCCCGCCAATGCGCCCGCTGGCGCCTGTCACCAGCACTGGATACGGCGGCAAGGATCGGGCAAGATCGAGCAAGCGCTCCTTCATGCCCTGCCTGCCAGCTTCCTGATGCCGGAAGCCATCACCAACAGCAAGAAACGCGCATAGATGCCGACAATGACCACCGCAGAGGCAAATGTGCCGCTTTCTGCTGCAAGATATTTGCGGAAATAGCGCACCATACCCCGGTGTTTGTACCAGGAAACCCGTATCGGAGTTGCCTTGCTGCAAGCACCCTGGTGATGTATTACCTCCACCTGGGGGACAAACAGGATCTTCCAGTCGCAATCCTGAAAACGCCGACACCAGTCCAGATCTTCACAATGCATGAAATACTGTTCATCCAGCAAGCCAACTTCTTCCAGCGCAGTGCGTCTTGTCAGCATAAAGGCGCCGGAAATGGCTTCCACCAGCCGAGGCTGGTCAGGCAGTGGCTGCTGATGCAAATCCACCCCTGCCTGATCGTCCTGCACTCCCGCAGCCTTACGCAAACCACTGCCCAGCGTAGGAAGGTTGCGGCGGCAACCGCGCTGCTCACTGCCATCCGGATTAAGAATGCGGCAGCCCACCATTCCCACCCGAGGATAAGAACGCAAAACCCCAAGTATTTTTTCCAGGGTGTCAGGTTGCAGAATGCAATCCGGATTGAGCAACAGAAGATAGTCTCCGCTAGCTGCTCGCAGCCCTTGGTTGGCAGCAACAGCAAACCCCGGGTTGTTGGTGTTTTGTATCAGCTGGATCCAGGGGTGGGTTGCCTGTGCTTTTGCTGCGCTTCCATCTGCAGATGCATTGTCTACCAGGATGACTTCAACAGGGAGGGTGCTGCCCCGAATCCCGGCAAGACTCTCCAGCAGCAGTTCACCGCCATTGAAATTGACAACAACCACAGAACACCGGGGAGGGTTCGCGGCGGCAGCATTATCTGCTGCGTCAGTTTTTTCCATCTGGGTTGTACTGGGCCTTTTTCAAACCCTGAAGCAACTCCAGGTTGTGCTGGTAGGCTTTTGCAACCTTGCGAATGCCATCCTCCTTCAGGTAGCCTTCATTGCCTGCCGCAAGATAGGTCGCGTAAGTTCCGGAAGCCAGCATGAAGGCTGCATTTACCAGGTCGGTATTGTTGCCTTCATCCTTGAGCCGGTTCGCCACTTCTACAAACTGATCGATCATACCCAGGATCTGTTCATCCCGGCTGGGTGCATCTGCCATAAAACTGTACCTTGAATCAATAGGGAACCCTGAATTGGGCCTGGTACGAATAGCGCTTACTTAAGCCAAGGAGAACTTGCTGCTTGTCATTCCAGTGCAGACCGGAACCCAGAACCCCGGGAACAAGCAGCCACTCTGGATCGCGGCCTGCGCCGGGATGACCGGAGTTATTGGCTTAAGTAAGCGCCATTCGGGTCTGCTGCCGATTATCCCATATCCTCCGGATGCAGGTCAGCGGGAATATCGATGAGTAAACCCCTGCTGCCACCATAACCATACCTTCCGGCTCACCGGCAAGTCTTGGAGGAAATACTGAAAAAGGCTGTAGCGGTATAGCACCACCACCCGCAACGCAAGAGCCAGCAGCCACATCCAGCGCACAGGCGCGACAGCAAAGGCCGGCAACGGTATCCAGACAGATGCGGGCACTAATACCTTCTTGTTCCAGCCGGAATAGGGAATCGGTGGAGGGCATCGGGTTTCAGACATGTAGAAGCGGGATGATCAGATTGTCATTCCCGGTCGTTTCTCACAAATAAAGCCGCGGGGAACCCCGCCGCCAATCCCCAATCACCGGCGCTGCTTACTGCTGGCCGGACGGGTGCACGGAAAATACGCCACCGGCCTGAACCAGAAACGGCCCCCAGATGCGCACTACAGGCAACATCTGGGTGCCGCCGTGAACCCGAAACATACTACTGCCATCGATGGTTGCGCCAATGAGATCGACGCCATCGTTCGCATGGAAATCTACGCTTGCGGGCGTATTTACCGCCCCGACAACGGTGCTCGCCGCAACCAGGCGGTTCGGTGCAGGCAATACACAGGTTCCATCCACGGTATAGCTGGCCCCGGACAAGCTTACTGTTTCATCCGGGCTTGCCCCCTGAAAAGCACAGTCTGCGGTGGCTGCCGTACCCACATCCGGGTCGATCAGATCCGGGATCTGATCTCCGTCACTGTCTCGGAAGCAATTCCCCGCAGCAGTGATGACCATGCTTCCTTCTGCATCCATGGTCAAGCCTGAAAAGATGCAGCTATGGGTTGGAGTGGTAGCACCGATCTCCAGGAACTGCAGGCTGCCTGATGCACCAATTTGCACCACATCACTGCAGGTGCTTCCTTCCAGTTTCAGCGAGCCGTCAACCTCCAACTGGACATTGGATGCACTGCAATCAAACTGGAATCGGTCGTCACGCAAAGAGACGGGTATGGAAGCAGCTGTTGCAGCCAGTACCTGTGAACTTGCCGTCGTCCCGGCAGCCCCAGCCACCATCGGTATCGAACCAGCAACGACCAGGAAACAGACTCGTGCTGACCGGGAAACATCGCGCAAGCTTGTGTTCATGTCAAAGATCTCTGCGTAGGTTGAAGGTCACTCTGCTCGGCGAGCCTGCCCCGTGCTGTTCATGGGTTCAGGAAACAGGGCTTTTTCATGAGACTTTAGCAACCGGGAAAAGTTGCAATTTCAGAAAGGTTATTTGTGATGCAGCTCGTGTATCGGCTTTCGGGAAAGCTTGCGCTTGAGCTTTCTCTGCACATTGACCGGCACCAACCTGGACACAAAACGGCCAACCCGCCCCTGTCTCAGGGCCAGAAGATGCATCAGCAAACGCTCTTTACGGCTCAATCGCCCCTGCCTGCCTTCCACATTCCTGGATTGAAGCAGCAGCTTGCCCAGCCAGCTGTCATCCATGACAGGTAATTCTTTTTCCTCTGCAAGATCTGTCTCTGACAGATAGCTGTGACGATAAAACTTTTCTCCTTCACAAGGCACAGGCTGATCCTGCCAGGGTTGCACCTGGGGGCTGTTATTGGCCAGATAGTCCCGCATTTCCACGAACCACTGCAGCCATTGTCCGGGGGAGCTATCCCATGACACTATCCAGGTCAGGGGACGATTCTGCAGGCGCTCGGGAAAAGCACCGATATCCGGCGCCACGATGGGCAGTCCGGTCAGGAGCATTTCACTCAGGGTATAGCTGTAGGTTTCCGGCCACTGTGCGGTAAACCATACCAGGTCTGGCTGCAATTCCTGCAAATGCCGGGGCAGATCTGCCTCACTGTAAGCCCCATGCCCGATAACGGTTTCTGTAAGAGGCCGATAGGCGTACCCCAGCAGATGAAATTCCAGTGGTGCAGATTTATTGCGCGCCGCCACTGCCACAGCTTCAAGGATGTCTGCGCCTTTTTCGGGAC
Organism: Sedimenticola sp.; assembly: GCA_027083925.1. Lineage (GTDB taxonomy): Bacteria > Pseudomonadota > Gammaproteobacteria > Chromatiales > Chromatiaceae > Thiolapillus. The sequence goes on from JALWMK010000078.1 coordinate 13,708, forward strand.
TTAATGCCCCCAACACCAGCACCCGCAAAGGACGTTCTCCCCGATAAACATTTTCCACGGCCGGCCAGGGCATATGCTCTTCGCTGTCGGGGTGCCAGGCGAGCCGATAATTCAGATCAGGATAATAGCGCCGGAATTCCCGCACCACCCATGCGGAGGGCGCAATCACCCGCTGCGCCCTTTGCAACAACTGGCTCTGATTCTCCTGCCATTTCTCCAGGCTGACGGCCAGAGGATAGGAACTGGATTGGGCATCGAGGTTCGGCGTGTAGCGGCCTTTTGCGTCAGTCTGGCTGGGGTGCGCATTGATAAAGTAATAGTCATGCAAGGTGACATCAAAAGGCAGCTGCAAGTCACCCGGCACCCCCCACAGGCAGGTTTCCAGCCCCAGAGTATGATGAAAATGCAGACGGCTTACTCCAGCCATTCGCAAAAACTCCAGTAGCTGTGGATACATTTGTGGCAGAGAAAACAACAGGCCCGGCGCCTCATCGGTCGCGCCAAAGGAAAGCATGGTGGCGCCACCTTCCAGCGGACGGATCACCAGGGCATCCATATCATCCGCCAGCCATGCTGACAGCTCGCGGATATGTTTTTTGGTACCACCGCCTAGATGATGGGTGAGATGCAGCACCTTCTTTCGTGGCGAAGTACGCAACATTTCCAGCAGCACCCGGGTGCGCTGAAGCCGCGCCGGATTCTGCTGGATGTGTTTTTCCACCAAAGCATGATAATCAGGATGCAATTGCTGCAGTATTTCCTGAGCATGGGTGATGCGCTCCGCCTGTTCATCAGAAAAGCTCACGCCACCTTCATGAAAAACAAATACATCACAGCACAGGACATTACGCCAACCCAGCTTTGCAGCCCGACGGCAAAAGTCGTTTTCTTCACCATAACCGCGGCCAAAGCGCTCCACATCAAACAGGCCGGTTTCCTGCAGGCACTGGCGACGAATATACTGACAAAAGCCTACACCGGTGGGAATATCCACCACCTCGGCGGCATTGACCCGGCGAAACAAGGCATCCAGCGCCGCCACATCCCACTGATCCGGCAGAGCGCTGGACTGGCAAAATCTCGGGAAGCTGCAGATCGTGGCATTGTTGGAGAAAGGGGTCAGGGTACCAATGCGCTCATCCCTTTCTGCGGCGGCCAGCAGACGATCCAGCCAATCGTTGGCGACTTCGGTATCGCTGTTGAGCAACACCACATCGTTATCTTCGCTCAGCGCCATGCCACGGTTGACCGTAGCGACAAAACCCATGTTCTCATCGTTTTCCAGCAGGATAACCTGCTCATGAACCGAAGCGAACTGCCACAAGTCTGCATGTATATCGGGATCAGGCGAGGCATCATTGATGATCACCAGGCGATAGGGCTTTTTCTGGAGACTGTTTACCACAGACCCCAGGCAACGTTGCAACTCTTTCCGCCCCCCATACACAGGGACGATAATATCCACTACCGGTTTCATTTCCTGTCCAGAAAAAACAGTTTGCGCACCAGCTTCACGGCAGGATGACTGCGCAGCGCATTCAGCTCTGTGGTGATCTGCTGCAACTGATCATCCCGTTCCTCAACGATAGACCTGGTGTATTCCAGATCCTCAAACAGGCTGCGCAGCTGTGTTTCCCGCTCATCAACCACGGATGCGGCATGCTCCAGCTCAGCTGCCAATTCTCCCAATTGCTGATCTTTTTCTGCAACCACCTCCAGCGCCAATCCATGCTCTTTCCCCAATATCTGCAAATCATTGTTGATGGCAAATATCTGGCGGGTAGTCTCTTCCAGATCATGAGCGAGCACAGGGCACTTCTCCAGCAGTTTGTCGAAATCCTGCCAGACCTCATCCAGCGCTGCTTCATTCAGCTTTTCCATCTGAAGCAGGTGGTAGGCCCGTGTTGTTTGCCTTGCGATCCCCCCAGCCATTTCATCAGGATGCGCACGTTGATGGCGCAACCCCGGGTCAATCTCTGCCGCAACGGCTGCAGCTGCCGATGCTAACGATTGTGGCCAGATAACGCCCAGCGAGCTGCCGGTTCGGGATAACACAGTAGCCCAGTCATCCAGCAAAGCCGCATAGTCCACGCAGCTGCGTGGCAAATCACGGCTGGTTTTTTCACTATCCCGCGTGTAGCGCAACCACAACAGATTGGCACTGGTGGTACTCAATGGGTCGCGGCGACACAGGGATGCCGACACCTCCCAGGGAGCACGGGAGGCTAGAATAGCCACAGGCCTCCACCCCGCCTGGTGTGCCGCTTCTTTCCAGAATGGCAGGAGCAGGCACAGACGCGGATCTTTGACTGCCGCCAAAGGTGCATCATCGGCAAACGCCGTTTTCAGGAAAGTGACCGCCTGACTCCTCAACCCGGCAAATCGACCACCAGTCCACCAGTGCTCTGGCAGTGACCGGAAGTCATACCAGTTTCGCTCCAGCACACCCAGCAATGCTTCATTGATCGCAATCAGTTTCTCATGTTCCCAGAAGCCCCGGGCATTGATGTCAGGCTGCGCCTGCAACAGATTTGTGCCCACGTCAGCGCCAAGCAGATTCAACACCCTGGTCAACACCGAGGTTCCGCTACGGTGCATGCCCAGCACCAGGATCAATGTCCGGCCTTCAGGCATGATGGGGCAGCTCTCCCACCGGAGCAGAGTTGGTTGGAATCAGGTAAGCTTTGCACATATATCCGGGATGATACGTGTTTTCTGCAGCCAGATGAATCATGAATGATACAGTGAACTACAACTTTTCTTATAGCTATAACCTTGGCTCCACGCTCCAAACACAAACAGAAGAAGAGCTGATAGCCTTTGATGACTGCCAGGAGTTTCCGCTGCCCGATCAGCGGATACTGATTCGCAGCAAGCACAGCGGCCGGCAAATCATCGTCACAAACGACGTATTGTACTCTCTGTACCTGTGCCGGGAGTTCAAAACCATGGCGGAACATGCGGAACATCTAGGCCGGGAAATACCTGAATTGAAGGACGAGCAGGAGGACATCCGCCAGGCGCTCACCAGCACTCGGCAGGCCGGCCTGATGCTCTCTGCTCAACACAAGGCATCAAGCATTAAGCCCGCAGCCATCTCCCAGCCTCATCCGCAAGACCTGTGTTTCTGCATCCTTAGCTGCGACCGCACAGAATCGCTTTCCCGGTTACTGGAAAGCATGGCCGCCAGCCACCCGTTTCTTGCACACAATTTCTATTATGTCGTTGATGATTCCAGGCAGCAGGATAACCGGAACAACAACCAAAGTGTCTGCAGGGAGTTTTCCATCACTCACGGAGTAGAGCTGCGCTATTTTGGCATTGAAGAACAAAACAGTATTTTGAGGCAGCTAAAAAAACAACTGCCTGAACATGCCCGGGGCATTGACTTTCTCCTGGGGCGTTACCAGGACAATCCAGCCATCCCCTCCTATGGCCGCACCCGCAACTGGGGACTGCTGCTGGGCGCTGGACGCAAGGTGGTGCTTATCGACGATGACATATTGTTCCAACGCGTCGATCCCCCGAAAAACCATGAGGAAACCAGCATTACCTCCAAGCCGCGAGGAGCAGAGTTTTTCTGTTCCGATAGCGAGTGGCGCGCACTGTACAATACGGAAAACACGGATCCCAGCGCAAATATTTTCAGCACTGCATTGAGCGCAACACTGGCGGAAGCACTTTCCCTGGCCGGAACAGAGATACTCCAGCAACGCATCTTGCGCAACCTGCATCCGGCGGATTTCCCCCATGTGAACGCCAGTTCCAGGATCTTGCTGACCTCCTGTGGCTACGCTGGAGATCCAGGCACCACATCCAACACCTGGATCTATCAGCTGCCAGAGGACTACCGCAAGCGCCTGCTCGCATCAGAAAATGATTACCGGCACCACATTACCGCACGCAACACCTGGCTGGGGAGCTTTGCCCCGGCGTTTCGGCGCCAGTTTTCCCTGATGTCCCCAATGATGGGTATCGACACCAGCCACCTGCCCCCCCCCTTCTTTCCCCTGTATCGAAACGAAGATCTGCTGTTCGGGCAAATGCTGCATTTCCTGCATCCCGATGGCTTGTTTCTGGACGTCCCCTGGGCCGTACCTCATCTTCCTGCAGAACACAGGCAATGGGAAAAAG
>JALWMK010000079.1 GCA_027083925.1 Sedimenticola sp.
GCGGGTACGGAGTGCGGCATCGGCGTGAAAAACTACAATGATGTCAAGTCCGGCGACCAGATTGAAGTGTTCTCCCGAACCGAGGTTCAGCGCGAGCTGTAAGTGTAGTCGGCCATGAAGGAATTTAATCGTGGAGACCGCATTGGTGCGCAAATGCACCGGGAGCTGGCGTTGCTGTTGCGCGATGCCGCCAAGGATCCACGCTTGTCCGAGGTAACCATTCAGGAAGTGCGGGTCACCCGCGATCTGTCTCATGCCAAGATCTATTTTACTATCCTGGACAAGGACGAGGCACAGTATTTTGTCAAGGTTCTGGGGCATGCCGCAGGCTTTCTACGCCGCCGTTTGGGGCAGATCATGAAGTTGCGCACCGTACCCGAACTGAAATTCGTTTATGACAGCTCCATCGAAGAGGGCAAGCGCCTTTCGGATTTGATCGAGAAAGCAGTTTCCTCGGATATCAGGGAAGAAGATGGGTAGACGCCGCCGTCCGCGGGGCCGGAATATCACCGGGATTTTGCTACTGGACAAGCCCCTGTGCCTGACCTCCAATGCCGCTTTACAGGAAGTAAAACACCTGTTCAAGGCGCAGAAAGCCGGACATACTGGCAGTCTGGATCCCCTGGCTACGGGGCTTCTGCCCCTGTGTTTTGGCAATGCTACCAAGATATCCGCTTTCCTGCTGGATGCAGACAAACGCTATGAGGTGCGGATCAGACTGGGTGAAACCACTTCTACGGCGGATGCGGAAGGCGAAGTGATCGAGTCCATTCCGGCGGAGCACATTAGCCAGGAAGATGTGCAGACCGTACTTGGCGGCTTTCTCGGAGAAATCGCCCAATTGCCGCCTATGTTTTCCGCGGTAAAACACAAAGGTCAGCGATTGTACCAACTGGCTCGCCAGGGCATAGAGGTTGAACGCGAGGCACGCAATATCACCATATACGACCTGCGGCTGCTGGATTTTAGCGGGCCGGAATTCAATCTTCTCGTACACTGTTCCAAGGGTACCTATGTGCGCACCCTGGCAGAAGACATCGGCAAGACCCTGGGTGTTGGAGCGCATGTTACAGCCCTGCGGCGTACCTTGGTCGGCCCGTTTGAAGAGCCGGATATGGTCAGCATGGAAACCCTGCAGCAGGTGTTTGAGGGGCAGGGGTTGCATGGGCTGGATCAATTGTTGTTGCCCATGGATATGGGCCTGAACCATTGGCCCGCCGTGCATCTTGGTGCGGACAGTAGCTTCTATATCAAGCAGGGACAACCGGTGCAGGTGCCCAAAGCACCCACAGAAGGCTATGTGCGCATCTATGGTGCAGATGAAAAATTTATCGGTGTAGGTGAAATCGATGATGACGGACGGGTGGCGCCGCGCCGTTTATTGGCGAATCCCGGCTGAATGTAGGATAATTCACCTTTTGCCTGGATTGGTTCAGGTTGTTGTTGCTGAAGACAGGGTTTTCGGCTTTATTTATCGCCAGTTCCGCCTGAACTCATTGTTGGACGGAACATTGCATGTCGCAGGCGAGCGTTTATCTGGAGAAATATTATGTCAATGAGTGCAGAGAGCAAAAAGCAAATTGTGGAAGAGTACGGCAAGAGTCCCGCAGATACGGGTTCTACCGAAGTTCAGGTGGCATTGCTTACCTGGCGCATCAATGACCTCACCTCCCATTTCAAGGAGCACAAGAAGGATCATCATTCCCGCCAGGGCCTGATCCGTATGGTCAACTCCCGCCGAAAGTTGCTTGACTATCTCAAAGGCAAGGACGTAGAGCGCTATCGTGATCTGATTAAGCGTCTCGGTTTACGTCGTTAATCCATGGCCATAAGTTCATAAACGAAGGAATACCCAAGTGACTGCAATCAAAAAAGAATTTCAGTTCGGCGATCACAAAGTGACGTTGGAAACCGGAGAAGTGGCCCGTCAGGCAGATGGCGCGGTAATCATCAATATGGACGATACTGTGGTGCTCTGTACCGTAGTGGGTTCCAGGCACGCGATGGAAGGGCGCGATTTTTTCCCCCTGACCGTGGATTACCAGGAAAAGACCTATGCGGCAGGCAAGATTCCCGGCGGTTTTTTCCGTCGTGAAGGGCGGCCTTCCGAGAAGGAAATCCTGGTGGCGCGCCTCATTGATCGCCCCGTTCGACCGCTGTTTCCCAAGGGCTACACAAACGAGACGCAGGTGATTTGTACCGTCATTTCTCTCAACCCCTATGTTGATCCCGAGATTCCTTCGTTGATTGGCACCTCTGCTGCCCTGGCTGTTTCCGGCCTGCCCTTCCAGGGCCCCATCGGCGCTGCGCGAGTGGGTTATAAGGATGGGCAGTACTTGCTGAACCCTCCCGGCACTGGCTTGAGTGAAGTCACCGACCTGGATCTGATCGTTGCCGGTACGGACAAAGCCGTACTGATGGTGGAGTCCGAGGCGCGGGAGCTTTCTGAAGAAGTAATGCTGGGTGCGGTGCTGTTCGGTCATGAGCAAATGCAGGTGGCCATCGAAGCCATTCGTGAACTTGCCGCAGAGGCAGGCAAGGAAGCCATGGAGTTTAGCTTGCCGGAAGAAGATGCAGCGCTGGCACAGAAGGTTGCTGAAGTGGCGGCTACCGGCATTGGCGAAGCCTATTCCACTACCGAGAAAATGGAACGTTATGCCAAGCTGGATGCAGTCAAGGCAGCAACGGTTGAGCAACTTTGTTGCGGTGATGCGCCCCAGTGGCCGGAAGATCAGGTGTCAGCTGCACTGGACAAGCTGAAGAAAAAAACCGTGCGCAGCCGCATTCTTGCTGGCGAGCCGCGTATCGATGGCCGTGATACCAAGACCGTGCGCAATATCGATATCAAGACGGGCTTGCTGCCGCGTACTCACGGCTCTGCATTGTTCACTCGTGGCGAAACCCAGGCATTGGTGATTACCACTTTGGGTACCGAGCGTGATGCACAGATCGTGGACGCCCTGGATCGCTCCTACCGCGAACCCTTCATGCTGCATTACAACTTCCCCCCGTTTTGTGTTGGTGAGACCGGACGTGTAGGCAGTCCCAAGCGCCGTGAAATCGGCCATGGCCGCCTTGCCAAGCGCGGTGTGTTGTCGGTAATGCCCTCCCTGGAGGAATTCCCGTACTCCGTGCGCGTGGTTTCCGAAATCACCGAATCCAATGGTTCTTCATCCATGGCTTCGGTGTGTGGCACCAGTCTTTCCCTGATGGATGCTGGCGTGCCCATCAAAGCACCTGTTGCGGGCGTGGCCATGGGCCTGATCAAGGAAGGTGACGACTTTGCCGTGCTTACCGATATCCTCGGTGACGAAGATCATCTGGGCGACATGGATTTCAAGGTAGCGGGCACAGAAGCCGGCATCAATGCCTTGCAGATGGACATCAAGATCGACGGGATTACCCGTGAGATCATGGAGACTGCACTGACGCAGGCCAAAGATGGCCGCATGTACATCCTTGGCGAAATGAACAAGGCCATCGAATCGCCCCGCCAGGAAATGTCCGAGCATGCGCCGCGCATTATTTCCTTCCGCATCCACCCGGACAAGATTCGTGACGTTATTGGCAAGGGTGGCGCTACCATCCGCTCCATTACTGAAGACACCGGTGCTACCGTCGATCTCGACGACAGCGGCCTGGTCAAGATCTTCTCCGTAGACAAGGCCGCCGGTGAGAAAGCGCGCAAGCGCGTTGAACTGATTACCGCAGACGTGGAAGTCGGTACGATCTATGAGGGCAAGGTTGCCAAACTCATGGACTTCGGTGCTTTCGTGACTATTCTTCCCGGCAAGGACGGGCTGGTGCATATCTCGCAGATCAGCGAAGAGCGGGTCGAGAAAGTCAGCGACAAGCTGTCCGAGGGAGACGTCATCAAGGTGAAAGTATTGGAAGTGGACAAGCAAGGGCGGATTCGCCTGAGCATGAAAGCTGCCAGTGAGGACGAATAGCCTCCAATCAGTAGCCGGCACAAAATAAAAACGGAGCTTCGGCTCCGTTTTTTGTTGTCCCATTGTTTCTCCCAAGACTAGCGGGATGATCAGTCCAAGGTCATGAAGCTGGACAGCGTTGAATTCATCCGCCGCTTTCTGCTGCACGTGTTACCGAATGGCTTTATGCGCATCCGCCATTATGGCTGGTTGGCCAACCGGTGCAGAAAGGCCTCCCTGGAGAGGATACGCAAGATCCTGGCACAACCGGCAAAGGCTGAAGAGAACGCCAAAGCGGATGAAGCGGGCGATTATCCCTGTCCCAAGTGCCATAAAGGGCATCTTGTGGCGATCTGGCGGATCAATCCTGTGTGGCCGCTTCCGGCACGGGATCCTGGATGACGTAGATCAATCCGGATAGGACGGACTAACCTGTCAAGGACGAAACGAACAACAGGTGATTATCTGCCTGAGGGGCTGGTATGGTCAGCAGGCTGAAAATACCTTAGACTGACAGAGGAATAACCAACAACGAGCAGGGAAAGCGCAGAAAATGACCGGATCAAGCGGCCAATATAGCGGGATTGAGACCATCACCCCGGTTCAAAGGCCGAGGTTCAAAGTAGCCGCCATAAACCAATCCCC
>JALWMK010000080.1:0-7272 GCA_027083925.1 Sedimenticola sp.
TATCCACTGGAGGGATGACAAACTGACCCTTGAAGCCGTGCGCTTTCTTGGCCAAATCATGAATGCAGACAATCCCTATTATGTAGAGGGAACACTGGAAGCCGGGCAAGGGTTGATCTGCAACAATGTCCTGCACACCCGCACCGGATTCGAGGAAAACAGCCAGCGGCTGCTGTATCGGGGTCGATATTTTGACCGCATCCGTATATAGAACCTGAATCCGTGGGTTCAGGTAGAAACCCGGCAATGCCACAATCAAACCCACCTCAAGGCAGCACTTTTTTGAATACCATAATAAACTTGCGTTTATTGACCTTTATCAAACCAATTTCCCTGGTTTTCCTATGTAATTACTCCCGTATTTAAAGCTATCAGGCAGGAAATGTGTTTGGAGCGGATGACGCAAACATCAAGATAGACCGAAGGCAGTTGCTGCGGGGGAAATTACGCAACCAACTACCACCATTACGCCCACCCTGGGCGCAAACAGAAAACAGCTTCGTGACGCTGTGCAGCCGCTGCAATGACTGCATAAAGGCTTGCGAAGAAGACATTTTGTTCCGGGGTTCCGGCGGCTTTCCCGAAATCGGTTTTCAGTCTGCCGGCTGTGATTTTTGCGGCGCTTGCCTGCAAGCCTGCACCAGCAATGCCCTGCAAGCGCCTGTGCCCGCCCCTTCTCTCGCCTGGCGTCACCGCGCCAGTGTAAATGATCAGTGCCTCTCCCTAAATGGCATCATCTGCCGCTCCTGCGCAGAAGTCTGCGATACCGATGCCATCCACTTTCAACTGCAAACAGGTGGCAGAGCCACTCCTTTCCTGAACCAGGAACTTTGCAATGGCTGCGGAGAGTGCCTTGCCATATGCCCAAACCATTCCATTTCACTTGAGATTCCGGAGGCCCGGTAGCCCTATGGAAAAAGACAACAACATGAACATATGCAGCTGCATCATCCATGCCAGGCCAGAAAATGGTTCTGCCGTGGAAGCACTGCTAAACAGCATCCCCGGCGTGGAAGTTCACGGGGGTGTGGAAGAAGGAAAGCTGATCGTCACAGTGGAAGACAGTGAAAACAGCTCTGCTGGCGACACCATGATGACGTTTCACTCACTGGCAGGCGTAGTGAGTGCGACCTTGATTTACCACTACGGTGGAAATGATCTAAACGAGGAGGTAATCCGTGAGTTTAACTAGACGAGATTTTATCAAAAGCAATGCCATAGCTGCTGCCGCAGCAACCGCAGGCGTCACTCTTTCTGCAACCAAGACAGCGCTGGCTGGAACAGACAAAGATGGCGTGCGCTGGGACAAAGCCGCCTGCCGCTACTGTGGCACGGGTTGCAGCGTCCTTATTGGCACCAAAGACGGCAAGGTCGTCGCCAGCCAGGGCGATCCAGATGCGCCGGTAAACAAGGGGCTGAATTGCATCAAGGGCTATTTCCTGCCCAAGATCCTGTACGGCGAGGATCGGCTGACCAAGCCCCTGCTGCGCAAGAAAAATGGCAAGTTTGACAAGAATGGCAAGTTCGAGGAGATCTCCTGGGATGAAGCATTCAAAATCATGGCCGAGAAATTTGTAGCTGCCCGCAAGAGCAAAGGCCCCAAGGGAATCGGCATGTTCGGCTCCGGACAGTGGACCCTGTGGGAAGGCTATGCCGCCTCCAAACTGATGAAGGCTGGCTTCCGCACCAACAGCCTGGAACCCAACGCCCGGCACTGCATGGCTTCCGCCGTTGGCGCATTCATGCGTGGCTTCGGCATCGACGAACCCATGGGTTGTTACGACGACCTTGAGCATGCTGATGTGTTCGTGCTCTGGGGCGCGAATATGGCGGAGATGCACCCCATTCTATGGTCCCGGCTTACAGACACCCGGCTCACCAAGCCCGGCTGTGAAGTGCATGTTCTGTCTACCTACCGGCACCGTTCCTTCGAATTATCTGACAACAGCATGATATTCCATCCCCAGACAGATCTGGCGATACTGAACTATATTGCCAACTACATTATTCAGACGAAGGCCTATAACAAGGATTTTATCGATAAACACGTCCACTTTACCAAGACGCCCACCGACATCGGCTATGGCTTGCGCGACAACGATCCCCGCGAGAAGAAAGCCAAGAACCGAGCCAAAGGCAAGCTGACAAAGATCAGCTTTGAAGAATACGCAAAGTCTGTTGCGCCATATACCGTGGAGCACGCTTCCGAGCTGTCCGGCGTACCCAAGGACAAGCTGGAACGCCTCGCCAAAGCCTATGCGGATCCCAACAAGAAAGTGTCTTCCTACTGGACCATGGGCTTCAACCAGCACACCCGCGGCGTATGGGTCAACGGCTTGTGCTATAACGTGCATCTGCTGATGGGCAAGATTTCCGAGCCAGGCAACAGCCCGTTTTCCCTTACTGGTCAGCCCTCGGCCTGCGGCACCGCCCGCGAAGTGGGTACCTTCACCCATCGCCTGCCCGCTGATCTGGTTGTGAAAAAAGAAGCGCACTGCCAGTTTGCAGAGAAAGTGTGGCAGTTACCCGAAGGCACCATTCCCCGCGCCAAGGATCCAAAACTGGGCAAAACCCTGATTCACGCCGTCGCCATGCACAGGGCACTCAAGGATGGCAAGATGAACTGTTTCTGGGTCATGTGCAACAACAACATGCAGGCGGCGGCCAACTTCAACGACGAAAGTTATCCCGGCTGGCGCAGAGCGGAAAACTTCGTCGTGGTATCTGATCCCTACCCTACGGTTTCCGCTCAGGCAGCCGATCTGATTCTGCCCACCGCGATGTGGGTCGAGAAAGAGGGCGCCTACGGCAATGCCGAGCGCCGCACCCAGTTCTGGCGGCAGCAAACCAAAGCGCCGGGCGATGCAAAATCCGATGTATGGCAGTTGATGGAATTCGCCAAATACATCAAGGTTGAGGACGTATGGGACGAGGAACTCCTGGCCAAAAAACCGGAATACAAGGGCAAGACCCTGTATGACATTCTCTACGCGAACGGCGTAGTCAATAAATTCTCCTTCGATGGCAAGATCACCGACGACCGGGGCAACGAGTATGATAACGATGAGTCTGCCCACTTCGGCTTCTATGTGCAAAAAGGGCTGTTCGAGGAGTACCGGCTGTTCAACACGGTCGGGAATATCCCCAAGAAGGGCCACGAAATGGCTGAATTTGAGGCCTACCACAAGGCACGCGGTATCCGTTGGCCCGTGATCAATGGAAAGGAAACCCTATGGCGTTTCCGCGAAGGCTATGATCCACATGTGGCAAAAGGATCAGACGTCCAGTTCTATGGCAATAAGGATGGCAGGGCAAACATCATTACAGCGCCATATGAGCCTGCCGCGGAAGTCCCCGACAAGGAATATCCTTTGTGGTTGTGCACGGGGCGCGTGCTGGAACACTGGCATTCCGGATCCATGACCCGCCGGGTTCCCGAATTGTATCGTGCTGTGCCTGATGCTGTGGTGTACATGCACAAGAAGGATGCGAAAAAGTTCAAGTTGCGCAACGGGCGCATGGCCAAGATCTCTTCCCGCCGGGGAACCATTACCTGCAAGGTAGAGACGCGCGGTCGCAACCATCCGCCAGAAGGCCTGATTTACATCCCCTGGTTTGATGCCGGGCGCTTGGTCAACAAGCTCACACTTGACGCCACGGATCCCCTCTCCAAAGAGACGGATTACAAAAAGTGTGCGGTGAAAATCACCAAGGCATAGGAGTTTGCAGCCCGCCTTCCAAGGGGGGCTGCGTTGCTGAACTGGATTGCGACAATGGCTAAACCGGACAAGGGCAAGAAAGGCATCAACCGGCGTCAGTTTCTGACGACGACGCTGAAGACTGCCTGCAGCGTGGGTATTATGGGCGTTGGTCTGGGTTTTTATATCCAGCGCGCCAACGCGCTGCCGCCTTTGGCGATCAGGCCTCCTGGTGCGCTCCCGGAAGACAAATTCCTCGGCGCCTGCATCCGTTGCGGGCTGTGCGTCAGGGATTGCCCTTTCGACATCCTGTTTCTTGGCCAGCTGGGTGATGATATCCCTTCCGGGTCACCGTATTTCATCGCCCGTACCGGGCCTTGTGAAATGTGCGAAGACATCCCCTGTGTAGCGGCCTGCCCGACCAATGCCCTGGATCATTCCCTGACCGACATTGAAAAGTCCCGCATGGGGCTGGCTGTTCTTGTTGACCAGGAAAACTGCATCGCCTTCCAGGGGCTGCGCTGTGAGGTTTGCTTCAACGTCTGCCCCATTCGGGGCAAGGCGATCTCCCTGGAAATGCAGCCCAATGTCCGTTCCGGCAAGCACGCCCTGTTCATCCCCATCGTGCATTCCGATGCCTGCACGGGATGTGGGCTATGCGAAAAAGCCTGTATTCTGGAAAAAGCAGCCATCAAGGTACTGCCGCTGGGTCTTGCCAAAGGGGAACTGGGCAGCCACTACCGTTTCGGCTGGGAAGAGAAACAAAGGGCTGGAGAAGCACTGGTAACACCGGATGTTGAGCACCAGTACAGCTTGCCCGCCGGGGTGCGTTATGACCTCCAAGGTGAAGGGCTGATTCTCGATGGCAAAACAGACAGCCAGCCGCCTCAGTCACCTTTTTCCACCAACCCATTGGATACACTCAACCGCAAGCAGGAGGGCAAGTAATGACCAACATGCCCCAAGATGCCGGCACAGAAGCCATTCAAACCAAAGGTTGGGTGAATGCGCACAAATGGTTGATCTTACGGCGCATGAGCCAGCTGGGCATCTTGGCTCTCTTCCTCATGGGACCCTGGTTCGGATTCTGGATTGTGAAGGGCAACCTGGCATCCAGCCTGACCCTTGATTTCCTTCCCTTGACCGATCCGTACATCCTGCTGCAGGCAATGATATCCGGAGTCACGCCGGAAACCACGGCCTTTGTGGGTGCCGCCATTGTCCTGGCGTTTTATGCGCTGGTGGGTGGCCGCGTCTATTGCTCCTGGATTTGCCCGGTGAACATGGTAACGGATGCAGCAGCCTGGCTGCGGCGCAAGCTCAGGATACGCGGCAGTTCTCATGCGTCACGCAGTACCCGTTACTGGATATTGGCCTTGACGCTTGTTCTGCCCCTGCTTATGGGGGGAATCGTATGGGAACTGGTTAATCCGGTATCGATCCTGTTCCGGGGGATTGTATTCAGCATGGGGCTGGCATGGGTATTGATTCTGGCAATCTTCCTGTTCGACCTACTGGTATCGAGAGACGGCTGGTGTGGTCACTACTGCCCGGTAGGCGCGTTTTACAGCCTGCTGTCCAATCATGCAATGCTCAGGGTTTCTGCAACAAACCGCGAAGCCTGTGACGACTGCATGGATTGCTTCAATGTCTGCCCGGAGCCCCAGGTAATCAAACCAGCACTGAAAGGTGCGGCCAAAGGTATTGGCCCAGTCATCATGGAGAACCAGTGCACCAACTGCGGACGCTGTATTGATGTATGTGCAGTGGACGTGTTCCAGTTCAACAACCGCTATTCCAACCTGTCCAAAAGCGGCATCCAACCCGCGAAAGATTATTCCAAACATACAGTTTAATTTTAGTTGATGGAGATAAAGATGAAAAAGATTATCCACATAAGTCTGGCAGCCCTCGGCCTGTTACTGATCGCTGGCAATACCGTCACCGCCAAAGAAGACATCGCCTCCCTTCGCGGCACCGAGGATCTTAGCGGGGCGTCACTGAAGCCAATCAAGCAGAAGGTGGTCTCCCAGGAAGGTGGTTTCGAGCGTTCCTACAAGCAACAGCCTCCCATGGTTCCCCACAAGGTAGACAAGTACAAGATCACTCTGAAGAATAATGGCTGCATGAAATGCCACAGCAAGAAGAATCACAAGAAGGAAAAATCTCCAATGGTAGGGGAAAGTCATTTCCTCAGCCGCGATGGCAAAAAACTGCAAAAGGTTTCTTCACGCCGCTACTTCTGCAACCAGTGTCACGCAGTTCAGGTTGATGCCAACCCGCTGGTCAAGAACGATTTTGACGGCTTGAAGTAATCTCCATGAGGCCTCCCCGGGGAGGCCTCCATCCTACCCATACACCAATCAGGACAACCAATCATGACTAGTGGGCAAAAAAAAGGCACATTCTCTGTACTTGTCATCGGAATCATTCTTGGCATCATTTTATGGGGCAGCTTCAACTGGGCGCTGGCAATTACCAATACAGAAGAATTCTGTATTTCCTGCCATGAAATGCGCGACAGTCCTTATGAAGATCTGCAGGAAACCATTCACTTCACCAACCGCACTGGCATTCGCGCCACCTGCCCCGACTGTCATGTTCCCAAAGAATGGATCCACAAGATCGTACGCAAAATCAAGGCGTCCAAAGAACTGTATCACCACTTCATTGTCAAGGATCTGGACACCGTAGAAAAATTCGAGGCAAAGAAGCTGCAACTGGCCCAGAACGTCTGGAAAACCATGAAGGAAACAGATTCGCGCGAGTGCCGCAACTGCCACCATTTTGATTCAATGGACTTCGAACGCCAGGAAAGCCGTAGCGCAGACCGGCACGAAGAAGCCATCGAAAAAGGCTATACCTGCATTGATTGCCACAAAGGCATCGCCCACTCCCTGCCGGAAGGCTATGATCCGGGTGATGACGCGCCAGGCGGTGAGGATGAAGGCTAACTGAGACAAGAATGGCGGCTAAAGCAGGCCGCCATTCTCGCTCGGCAACAAGGCCGTCATACCCACCATAGATAAAAATTGCTGAACATATTCACACACGGTGATACCATCAGCCTGCTGCATACCGGAAAACCTTGTCATGAAGAAAAACCGGAATTGCTATGGTAAACAACGCCCGAAACAACCAAGCAAAACCTGCCACCAACAATCTGGTAGCAAATTTTATCCTGACTTCATTGGGATTGGTGTTCGTCGCCCTCGGCGCCTTGGGCCTGATATTGCCGATTTTGCCAACAACACCCTTTCTGCTGGCGGCAGCAGCCTGCTTCGCCAACTCTTCTCCCCGCTTCCATAGCTGGCTTCTGAATCTACGCTTGTTCGGGCCATTGATCAGGAATTGGCAGGAAACCAGAAGCATTCCCAAAAAAGCAAAGCTACTGGCGATCCTCACCATTGTTCTTGTGGGAGGTACATCCGTGGTCTTTTTTATTGAAGCAACTTTCCTGAAAATTCTCATTACGGCAATACTTCTATTTCACGTCTTTTTTATCGCCAGTATCAAAAATACTGCACTGCTGGCGAACAAGGGAGGATAAAACAGCCCGCTCCGGCACTGCCTG
>JALWMK010000080.1:7372-17438 GCA_027083925.1 Sedimenticola sp.
GCACTGCCTGATAACTGGAATAATAATCATTATTATTTACATTGAGTTTATTTTTCGCTAGTATCGAATCACTGTTATTGAACCAAAACGGTCAACCCCAAAATGAAACTACGCGCCCGAACCCTGACAATCCTGATACTGCTGTCACTCTCATTCGACGCCCTGGCATCCGAAGTCAATGTGTATTCCGGGCGCAAGGAACAACTGATCAAACCGTTGCTGGATCGCTTCACAGTGGAAACCGGCATACAAACCAACCTGGTCACCGCCAAGGCGGACAAGCTGCTTATGCGCCTGAAAAATGAAGGTCACAACACACCGGCAGATCTGTTCATTACCGTGGATGCAGGACGCCTGTACCGTGCCAAACAGGCGGATGTGCTGGCACCCGTGAACAGCCCTTCCCTCCATCAGGCCGTGCCGGAGCATCTGCGCGACCCGGATGGGAAGTGGGTGGGTTTGTCCCTGCGTGCAAGGGTGGTTTTCTATGCGAAAGACCGGGTTGATCCCGGCAAACTGTCCACCTATGAGGATCTGGCGGATCCAAAATGGCGCAATTCCATATGCATTCGTGGTTCCAGCAACATCTACAATCAATCACTGGTCGCTTCACTCATCGCTACCCATGGGGTGGAAGCCACCGAGAACTGGGCCAAGGGACTGGTGAGGAATATGGCCCGCCCCCCCAAGGGCGGCGACAGGGATCAGATCAAGGCCGCAGCGGCAGGGCAATGTGACCTGGCTGTTGCCAATACCTATTACTATGGGAAAATGCTTACCAACAAGAAAGATCCGGCCCAGGTGAAGGCCGCAAAGGCCATGGGGCTGTTTTGGCCCAACCAAAATGGCAGGGGCACCCACATCAATATCAGCGGTGCTGGCATCACCAAATACGCGAAGAATCCGGAAAACGCCTTGAAACTGCTGGAATTCCTGGTGAGCAAGGAAGTACAAAAATGGTATGCGGAGGTGAATTTTGAATACCCGGTCAATCCGGAAGCGGAAACCAGCGCACTGGTGGCACACTGGGGCAACTTCAAGCCGGACAGGATGGATCTGGATATTCTTGGGAAAAACAATGCCGAAGCAGTGCGCCTGATGGATCGGGCAGGCTGGAAGTAAGCCCTTGCGCCCCAGCCTGCCTATTTCACCAGGCCACTCTAGCATTGGATGTTTTTCTTTCCCATTTGACTGCTCGAGTGGACTATGGCTGGGATACCCTTTGTCTCTGATGACGCTCTCCGGTTGTTCCCGGAGCCTGGTGATACATGCGGGCTAGCCGGCCAGACCCCCCCGGGCTTTCTGGCCAGTTCTGGCAGCCTGGAATATTGCTGCTGGCGTTGTTGCTCAGCATTCCCGTACTCACTATCGCGGGCTTCCTGTTCGGGCCAAGCAGTGAAAACTGGCAGCACCTCAAGGACACCGTGCTTTCCGAATATCTGGGCAACTCTGCCCTGCTGGCCATGGGAGTCGCCGTCGGCACATTGCTCATCGGCATTTCAACCGCCTGGCTGACCGCCATGTGCCGTTTTCCCGGCAATAAACTGTTTACCTGGATGCTGTTACTGCCCCTGGCCATGCCAGCCTATATCATCGCCTATACCTACACGGGGATATTCGATTTCGCCGGGCCGGTGCAAACCTGGGTGCGGGAGTTAACCGGCTGGGGATATGGCGACTACTATTTTCCGGAGGTGCGCTCCCTGGGGGGAGCCATCATCATGCTTTCCCTGGTGCTCTACCCCTATGTCTATCTCCTTGCCCGCGCCGCCTTTCTGGAGCAATCGGTTTGTGTACTGGAAGTGAGCCGTACTCTCGGTTGCGGCGCCTGGTGCAGCTTCTTCCGGGTGGCGCTGCCCCTTGCCCGCCCAGCCATTGTCGCAGGACTGTCGCTGGCGTTGATGGAAACCCTGGCCGACTACGGCACGGTTTCCTACTTTGGCGTGAGTGTATTCACCACTGGCATTTTCCGCACCTGGTTCGGTATGGGCGACAGCGTGGCTGCGGCCAAGCTGGCATCCCTGCTGTTGTTGTTCGTGTTTGCGCTGGTAGTGATGGAACGCATTTCCCGCAGGCAGGCCCGCTATCACCACACCTCCAACAAGTACAGCAGGCTGCCGGAATACCGGCTTACCGGCCTCAAGGCGTTGTTTGCATTTCTCGCCTGCTCCACACCGGCAATTCTGGGATTCTTCCTGCCTGCGGCGCAATTGACATCCTGGGCACTGCAAACCCGGGAAGAAATGATCAACGCCGGTTTTTTCACCTTGACGCTGAACACCCTGCTACTGGGATTGTCCGCCTCCCTGCTGGCAGCACTTCTGGCGCTGTTCCTTGCCTATGGCAAACGCATGTTGGCAACCCGGCAGGTAAACATCGCCATTCGCATCGCAGCCCTTGGGTACGCGGTTCCCGGTGCCGTCATTGCCATTGGCATCATCATTCCCTTTGCCTGGCTGGACAACAGTATCGACCGTTTTTTCCGGGAACATTTCGACTTCTCCACGGGGTTGCTGCTCAGCGGCACCCTGTTCACCCTGCTGTTCGCCTATATCGTGCGCTTCCTGGCGGTAAGCCTGCAAACTGTGGAATCCGGCCTGGGAAAGATCAAGCCATCCATGGACAACGCCGCCCGCTCCCTGGGATACCGCCCCCGGGAAATTTTATTCAAGGTACATCTGCCACTAATGAAGGCTTCGGTGCTGACGGCATTGCTGATCGTATTTGTGGATGTCATGAAGGAACTCCCGGCGACCCTGATTCTCCGGCCGTTCAATTTCAACACCCTGGCGGTTCGCGCCTTCGAACTGGCATCGGATGAGCGCCTGGCCGACTCCTCCACCGCCGCCCTGATGATCGTGGCCGCCGGCATACTGCCTGTGCTGTATCTGAGCAAAAGCATTTCCCGATCGAGAGTGGGGTAGACTCATGCAGCCGAAACTGGAAGCAAGCCAGATCAGTGTGCGCTACGGCAACAAGGAGATTGTGCGGAAGCTTTCATTTTCTCTGGCGAAGGGCAGCATTGGCTGCCTTCTGGGGCCCAGCGGTTGCGGCAAGACCACGGTACTCAGAGCCATCGCCGGTTTTGAGCCCCTGTGCAGTGGACATATTTCAGTAGACGGGCAGCGGATAAGTGATGAAAACCGCCACCTGCCGCCAGAGCAACGCCAGATTGGCATGGTCTTTCAGGATTTTGCCCTGTTTCCCAATATGAGTGTCAGCGGCAATATCCGTTTTGCTCTCAAAGGCTGGCGTCGCAAAGAACAGCAACAGCGCATCTCCCAATTACTTGACATGATCGGCATGAACAGCCTGGCGAAAGCCTACCCGCACCAGCTGTCCGGAGGGCAACAACAGCGCGTGGCTCTTGCCCGCGCCCTGGCACCCCGGCCCTCCATGCTGCTTCTGGATGAGCCTTTTTCCAGTCTGGACATAGAGCTGCGGGAGCAACTGGCGCAGGAAGTGCGCAACATCCTCCGGCAGGAAAACATCACCGCAATCCTTGTCACCCATGACCAACAGGAAGCCTTCGCCCTGGCGGATGAGATCTGTGTAATGGACAAGGGACGCATCCAGCAACAGGACAGCGCCTACAATCTCTACCACAAGCCCGCCAACCGCTTCGTGGCGGGTTTTATCGGCGAAGGCGTCCTGCTCCCCGGGGTCGTCGAAAGCCCCGGCAGCGTGACTACCGAGCTGGGCGCCATACAGGGAATGGTGCCAAAAGGCTGCAAGCCCGGCTGCAAGGTGGACGTGCTGGTTCGCCCGGACGATATCGTCCACGACGATGCAGCAGGGGAAACCGCCGTGGTCTCAGAACGGGCGTTTCGCGGCTCGGAATTTCTTTACACCTTGCACATGCCAAGCGGTATCAAGGTGTTGTGCCTGGCTCCCAGCCATCACAAGCACAGCGTTGGGGACACCATCGGCATCCGCCTGGAGTTCGATCATTTGGTGGTGTTTCCGCAGGAGCAGGCCACCAGCTCACCTGAAGGCAACAGCATTTGCCAATCGTTGTCCTAACGCGCTTTCCCCTGCAACAATGCTTCCGGGTGCCGCTCCAGATAATCGGCAACCCCCTTCACCGCCCGTGCTGCGGCTGCCAGTTCTCGCATGGTATTGATCAGCTCGCCTCCCATGCTGCCCTGATCCGAGGTTGTTTTTGCCAGCGCATCGAGGGTTCGCTCCGCCTGTTGCACCATCTTCCTGGCATCCAGGCTCAGGCTGGTGATTTCGTTCATCAAGGGTGACGTCTTGTTTTCAACTACCGACAGTATCCGCTCGGCGCGCTGCAACACCAGAGACAGGTTCTGCAGCGAGTTTTGCAAGGTGGCATCATTCACCAGTACGTCCAGCCCTTCGCTTACATTGAGGAAGTGTGTGCCCATTTCTTCCAGGGGCAGACGCTTGAGCTTGCCTAGAATAGCAACCAGGCTGTTGGTGATGCTGGACAGGGAACCCGGCGTGGTGGGCAACACCGGGTATTTCCCGGAATAGTCAATAGATGCAAGTCCGGCTTCCTGGTCGAAATCCATATCCACAATCAGCTGCCCACTGAGCAGATTCCCCATCATCAAGCGCGCACGCAGCCCCTTGGCCACCATTTTTTCCAGGGTTTCCTGAAAAAACGCCTTGCGCATTTCCTGATCAGAAGCTGGATCCTTGTTCCCAAAAGGAATGAGCTCGGGTTCCAGACCCACCAGTACGGCGATGCGCACCAGCCCATCTGTTACATTTTTCTCCAGCGAGATATCCAGCACCTTGCCCACGGGAATGCCACGAAACTCCACGGGAGCCCCTATGGAAAGGCCGCGCACGGAATCATCGAAATACAGCACATAGGGCAAACTCAACTGGCCGGTTTTTTCCTGGCTTTCTGTTCTGGATGCATACAGCTGAAAAACCGTTCCCTCGGCAGCGGACTGGTCGTCTCCCAGAGTCAGAGAGGCATCGAAAGCCACGCCGCCGGCGAGCAGGGACATCAGGGATTCCAACTCCACCTTGAGTCCGCCGCCGGATACCTCCATATCCATGCCGGACACGTTCCAGAAGCGCGTGTTGCGGCGCACCAGTTTGTCATTTGGTGCGTTGATGAAGACATCCAGCGCCACATATCCCTGATCCGGAACCAGGCGATAACCCGTGACCTCTCCCACCTGAATTTGACGGTGATAGACCGGTGAGCCAACAGAGATGGATCCCAAGCTGTTGGCCCGCAGCCGGAACGAACGTCCCTTGGCGTCCGAAAGAATTTTTGGCGGTTCTTCCAGGCCAACAAAGCTTTCTGCATAACCATCGCCATTGCCCGGATCCATGGCGATATACGCACCACTGAACAAGGTATTTATGCCGCTGGCCCCCGTGGCCCCAATGCGCGGTCGCACCACCCAGAAGCGGGTTTTTGGCGACAGCAACACTTCCATCCCCTTGTTCAGTTGCGCTTCCACCACCACATGGGAAAGATCTTGTGAAAACTGAACCGTTTTTATCTTGCCGATCACAACATCACGATATTTGATTTCGGTTTTCTTCGGCGTCAGACCCTCGGCGCTCTGGAACTGGATATGCGCCACCGGCCCCAAACTGGAATATTCCTTGTAGATAAGCACCGCACCAATGATCAACGCCACCAGAGGCACCAGCCAGATAAATGAAAATCCCGGATGATCCGTAGACACCAGCGCCTCTGGCAACTCCTCAAACTTGCTATTCCCTTCCGTCATTGTTTTTCCTGGTCCCAAATAAGCCGCGGATCAAAACTGATAGCCGCCAGCATGGTCAAAACAACCACCGCACCAAATGCCATGGCGCCAATGCCCGGCTCTACCGTGGAGATGGCACCCATCTGCACCAGTGCCGTCAGAATGCCGATAACAAACACATCTACCATGGACCAGCGCCCCACCAACTCTGTCACCCGGTACAATACCGTCTGCTGCCTGGCTCTTCTCGCCACGGGGGGCTTGCGCACGCTCATCAGCAAATACAACAGGCTGACCATCTTCAACAACGGCACCACAATGCTTGCAGTAAATATCACGAATGCCAGAAGCCAATCCCCTTCTTTAAGAAAAAGAGCCACGCCACTCAGAATGGTATTGCTGCTTTCCGCACCAAGGTAGGTGTTTTTCATTACTGGATACACGTTGGCAGGAATATAAAGAACCATTGAAGCGATCAGAAATGCCCAGGTGCGGACAAGGCTATGGGGCAACCTCGAATGCACCCTTCCTCCACAGCGAGGGCATTTCGGCTGGGTTGCGGAGGGCAATGGCAGGCGCACAACCTGTCGGCAAATCCCGCAGCTGGCCAGCCCCAAAGACTTCGCACGAAGCAAAACCGTCATTTTCCGGCCTCAAAAGATAGCTCCCCATGTGAAAAATGATCAATCCTCTCCAGCCGGCGCCAGAGAACAAAAACATCAATGCTGGCACTGGCAGCTATGCCCAACAATATGTAACCAACCAGGGCGTACAGGCCTGCATCAATAATCACCTCCGCCATTCCGGACATTTTTACCAGAGCTACCAGTATACTGATCACGAATACATCCGCCATTTCCCAGGGGTGGATATGGCTCAGCAGCGCCAGCATCTGCCGCAGCCCTGGCAGACTCCGTTGCAGGCGCAACCCCACAAGAACATACAAGGTACTGAACAGGATAGCTCCGGGCACGGCAAGACTGGTAAGAAACACCAGTATTCCCAATAATTTCATGTCATGGTTGTACAGCGCCCAGGCAGTGCCGATCAATGATGTTTCCCGGCTGGCTCCACCAATATCCAGTGTTACCAGCGGAAAGCTGTTGGCAAGCACATACAGCACCATCGCCCCGAGCAGCAGGGCGATGGGGCGATCCAGGCCGCCCCGCGGATGATGATACAGCGTTGTCCCGCATCCCCGGCAGCGTACCTTTCTGCCGGCGGGCACCCAGGGAACCCGCTGCAGTGCATCACATTCCTGGCAAGCCATCAACACCTCTTCATCCATGAATAGTACCGGCTTCAGGCCTGAAAGCTGTTCGTGGAGATCTGCTGCCCGCCAGCATCGACCATCCCCTGGAGGCGCTCCAGCAATTGCTCCCGGGAAGTAATATCGGCAACACAACGCTGGAAATAACCACGCAAGGATTTCTTGAGATGGGAGCGAACCTGGCGTGGGGGAATATCCTTCAGCACGGCAAACAATGCCAAGGCATAGGTATAGTCCCACTGAGACAACGCATTGTCACGGGAAACAGCTGTCCCGCAGCCGCCACACCCCCCGGGTGGAAAAACAAAGGCGCTATTGGCAAACATCAGCCCGAATCCCAGGTATACAGCCAGCACCTCGGTTGCCTGCGGCCAGTTTTCCACTCCACCGGGGGGAGGCTCCTTGGCGGTATGCCCAAGGTATTGCCCCAGCCTGTGCGCAAAACCGGCAATCAGGGTCTCCGGGTTATTGATGTGCCTCATGTCGTAAATGACCGGCAACACCTGCCCATTGGCCAGGGTCATCCGCCTGCCGCCCGGGAAAGCCTGGCCAGCTCCTACCGGGAGCATTACATTTTTTTCCAGATAACAATGAGATTGCTCCACTACCTGCCATGGCCAGTGCCCCATGCCCGCATATTCGGCAACGCGCTCAAAGACCAGCTCTGCCATTCCCTGTACGCTATCCACTTTTCCGGGGAAAAAATCATTGGTCGGAAGAACCAGGCTGCTTTGCTGGTAGAACACCGCAGGCGAAAAATTTCGGAAGGACCAGCCAAACACATCGAACAGCCATAGCACAGATGCCTCATCCAGCGGTGGCTTCCTTTTGAACAATACTGAAAACAAAACGGGATTCCTGATAAAATTCAACGCCAGATTGTGGCGGAACAAACCCAGATGATACTAGAAAACCACTACAAAATAGAGAACAACAACATACAGGTGTCCCGTCAGCAAGCCAGCGATTTCGCCAAGAAAATCGCCAACGACTTCAACCCCCTGCATGATATCGACTCCAAGCGCTTCTGTGTGCCGGGTGATTTGTTATTTGCTCTGGTGCTCAACCAGTATGGACTTAGCCAGAATATGCGCTTTGTCTTTTCGGGAATGGTTGGCGATAACATTAAACTGCATTTTCCGGACAGCGCAACAGATGAAATTACTATCTCGGGCGACAATGGCAAGGATTACCTGCGAATTGAACGCCAAGGCAACATTACCCAGGATAAAGCGCTCATCCACCGTCTTGTTGAAGCCTATGTTGCCTTTTCCGGCCATGCCTTTCCTTATGTTCTTGTGCCACTCATGGAGGCGCACAGCGTGATGATCAATCCTGGCCGACCACTGATCATCTATGAAAGCATGGAGCTACATCTCGATCGCCTGGACATCACCAATCCCGAACTGAAACTGTCGGGCACCCGCTTCAACATCGAAAGAAAACGAGGCGAAGTGCAGCTACTGTTCACCCTTCATGATGATGACAAAGTTATCGGAAAAGGCAAAAAAAACATGGTCTTGAGTGGGCTTCGTCCATACAATACGGAACACATGCAAAGCATTGTAGATGACTATCTGCAACGGCAGAAACAGTTCACTTCAACGTAAGAAGGCTCTGATCAAGTCGCAAACCCGGCACCACTCAGCGTTTTTTTCTGCTTTCCCTGAATTTGACAATTACAGTGGTAATTCCCAGAGCAACACCTGTGGAAAGGATCATGCGCGCCAGCCACTCCGGCCAGGCGGGTTGGGGCGTAAGCAATGCAAATGCCCCGATTACAATCAGCCAGAAAGACAGTTTCACCAATAGTGCATCATGTATCATCTGCCTCTCCAACAACAGGAAACCAGCTAACGCTCAGCGTGAAGAACAGCGGAAACCGAATCGGAAAAACGCAAGGCATTGGGTTTATCCACCTCTATCTCCACCGAGGAAACCGGCTCATGCCTCATCACCAGATCCAGGACATCCGCCGCCAGCCTTTCCAGCAACATGAAGCGCCCATCTTCGACAAATGCAATGATTTCCTTGGTTATGGTACGGTAGTTCACCGCATATTTTACATCGTCAGTTTCGGCGGCTTCATCAGCCTCATAGCTGAAGCGCACATTCACCACCACATCCTGGCGTTTGCGCATTTCTTCATCATTAAAACCGATG
Organism: Sedimenticola sp.; assembly: GCA_027083925.1. Taxonomy (GTDB): domain Bacteria; phylum Pseudomonadota; class Gammaproteobacteria; order Chromatiales; family Chromatiaceae; genus Thiolapillus. The sequence goes on from JALWMK010000080.1 coordinate 16,508, forward strand.
TAGGTGCGCAAGCGCAGATTTTTTATGCGGATGGTTACCATTACAACTTGATCAGGGTAAGAAATTCATCCCTGGTGCGGTGATTGTTCCTGAATGCCCCCAACATCATGGAAGTGGTAGTGGAAGAATTCTGCTTTTGCACTCCACGCATCATCATGCACAAGTGAGAAGCCTCGATCACCACCGCAACTCCCGCCGCACCGATCGCATTCTGGATGGCATAGGCGATCTGGGTGGTAAGTTGCTCCTGAATCTGCAGGCGCCGGGCGTACATATCCACGATTCGGGCAATCTTGGACAAGCCAATCACTTTTCCTTTCGGCAGATAGGCAACATGTGCCTTTCCAATAAATGGCAACATATGGTGCTCACAGAGGGAATAGAGTTCAATATCCCTGACGATAACCATTTCGTCATTCTCTGACGGGAAAACTGCATCATTTACGATATCCTCCAGGGACTGCCCGTAGCCATGAGTCAAAAACTCCATGGCCTTGGCGGCGCGCATGGGGGTTTTCAGCAAGCCTTCCCTGCTTATATCTTCCCCGACACCTTCAATGATGTCGTGATAGCAGCCAGCCATCTTCTCCACATTTTCTTCATTCATCCCAAAACCCGGCTATTCTAGTAATCGAGGTGATCATTGAGTATAACGGCTTGAATCCCGTATTTACACAAACAAAAACTCCGGCACATTGCCAATGTCCCTCTCAACAAACGTGGGTTATGTTGAGAGGACAACCCAACAACACAGAGCCATACTTGAGAGGACAGGTCAAACATCCTGTCTAGGCTTCTGGGCGCATTGAAGACCGTCATGCAGTGATGAAACCCACTTTTGCAGACAGATTGGCGTATGTGCGTGGGGAAGGTTTTCGAACCCCCGAAACCACTTTACCTCTCAAGGCTTTAGGTAGCTTTTGCGGGGGTG
>JALWMK010000081.1 GCA_027083925.1 Sedimenticola sp.
GCTTCACCTGGGGGTGAGCCAGAGCCAGATGCCCGATTACCGTACGCATTTTTTCCGCATAGGGGCGCGATGCCCGCATGCGATCCTGCGCCTTGCGCATCTTCGCTGCCGCAACCATCTCCATCGCACGCGTGATTTTCTGCGTGTTCTTGATGGAGCCGATCTGTGTGCGTATTTCTTTAGCGCCTGCCATGATTCAACCTTGTGTCAGTGAATACCGTAGTTACGGAATTACCAGCTGTTGTTCGCCTTGAAATCTTTCAGCGCTGCATGGAATGCTTTTTCAATTGCATCATTCCAGTCGCCACTCTCATTGACCTTGTCCATCAACTCACTTTGGCTGCCGACCATATAGGAAAGCAGGGCTGCTTCAAAATCAACGACCTTGTCTGCTTCCACGTCATCCAGATAGCCTTCGTTGGCGGCAAACAGCGAGATCGCCATTTCTGCCACGGACAAGGGTGAATACTGCCCCTGCTTCATCAGTTCGGTTACGCGCTGACCGCGCTCCAGCTGCTTGCGAGTGGCTTCATCCAGATCAGAAGCAAACTGGGAGAACGCCGCCAGTTCACGATACTGCGCCAGCGCCAGACGTACACCACCACCCAATTTCTTGATGATCTTTGTCTGGGCAGCACCGCCAACACGGGATACCGACAGGCCGGCGTTGATCGCAGGACGCACACCGGCGTTAAACAGATCCGACTCAAGGAAGATCTGGCCATCCGTAATCGAGATTACGTTGGTCGGCACGAAAGCAGACACGTCACCCGCCTGGGTTTCGATGATCGGCAAGGCGGTCAAAGAACCCGTTTTACCTTTCACTTCACCGTTGGTCAACCGCTCCACTTCTGCCTCGTTGATGCGCGCAGCACGTTCCAGCAAACGGGAATGCAGGTAGAATACGTCACCGGGATAAGCTTCACGGCCGGGGGGGCGGCGCAGCAGCAGGGATACCTGGCGGTAGGCCCATGCCTGTTTGGTCAGATCATCAAAGACGATCAAGGCATCTTCACCACGATCACGGAAATACTCGCCCATGGTGCATCCGGCATAGGGCGCCAGAAACTGCATCGCAGCAGAATCCGCAGCTGGTGCAGCAACGATAATGGTGTGATCCATAGCACCATGCTCTTCCAGTTTGCGCACCAGTTGTGCAATGGTGGAGTTTTTCTGCCCCACAGCCACATAGACACATTTTACGCCGGTGCCTTTCTGATTGATGATGGCATCGATGGCGATGGCCGATTTACCGGTCTGGCGATCACCGATGATCAGTTCCCGCTGACCGCGCCCGATGGGCACCATGGCGTCAATGGACTTGATCCCGGTCTGCACAGGCTGATCAACAGATTGCCGCTCGATTACACCCGGAGCAATCTGCTCCATGGGAGCGGTTTTCCCGGCCTCGATGGGGCCTTTCCCATCCAGAGGATTACCCAGGGTATCGACCACGCGCCCGAGAAGCTCCGGGCCAATGGGCACTTCCAGCACCTTGCCGGTACATTTTACCGAGTCACCTTCAGTAATATGTTTGTAATCGCCCAGCACTACGGCACCGACGGTGTCGCGCTCGAGGTTGAGGGCCAGACCGAAGGTATTCCCGGGAAATTCCAGCATTTCGTAGGACATGGCGTCTGCCAGCCCGTGGATCTGAACGATGCCGTCTGTAACGGCGGTCACCGTACCTTCATTATGAGCTTCGGATTTCAGATCGAATTTCTCGATTCTGCTCTTGATCAGCTCGCTTATCTCAGAGGGATTGAGTTGCATTTCGCTTACCCGCTTAAATTCCTAATTCGTTGGCCAGCTGGGACAACTGCCCAGCCACTGAACCATCAATAACCATGTCGCCTGCGCGAACCCTTACACCGCCAATCAGCGCCGGATCCTTACTGCTGCTGATAACGACTTCTTTTCCCAGCTTTTTCTTCAAAGCTGCGGCAAGCTCTTTTTCAGCCTCAGGTTTGAGTACGTAGGCGGAAATGACTTCCACATCGATGGCACCATCATGTTCGCTTTTCATCTTGTGAAATAGCGTTGCAATGTCCGGCAGCACTGGCAGCCGATCATTTTCTACCAGTACACGCAGCAGATTCTGCCCTTCTTCGGACAGCTGCTCCGCTCCAACATCCAGCAACAGCTGCAACCTGCGGTCGTGCTCCACCGCCGGATTGACGATGATGTCGGCTACAGATGGATCCGAGACTACTGCAGACAGAAAATCCAGCATTTCCGCCCAGCTGTCCAGCGCATCGGTCTCTGCCGCCCGGACGAACACGGCTTCGGCATATGGCCTGGCAATGGTAATCAAATCAGACATGATATCGCCTAGATCTGCTTGGCCAGGGAGTCCACAATATCCTTGTGAGCTTCGGCATTGATTTCCTTACGCAGAATTTTCTCTGCGCCCATAACCGCCAGCTCCGCTACCTTGGTACGCAAAACCTCGCGGGCCTTGTTGGCTTCCTGGTCGATTTCTGCTCGCGCCGCGATGAGCAAACGCTCACCTTCGACCCGCGCCTGACCTTTGGCTTCATCGACGATTTCTGCAGCACGCTTTTCCGCTCTGGAAACAATTTCCGCAGATTGCTGCTTCGCTTCATGAAGTTTTTCCAGAGCGGCCTGTTGCGCCAGCTCTTTTTCATGCACACCACGCTCGGCGGCGGCCAGACCATCAGCGATGCGCGCCTTGCGCTCATCCAGTGCCTTGATCATCGGCGGCCAGATATATTTCATGGTGAACCAAACGAACACCGCGAAAGATATCAATTGGGCGAAGAGAGTCAGATTGATATTCATCCCGCTACCCCATTAAGACGAGAGGTTGTAAAGATCACCCGAGGTCTTAACCTGCAAGGGCGAACAGCACGTACATGCCAAGACCCACAGCGATCATGGGTACGGCGTCTGTCAGACCCATGACGATGAAGAATTGCGTACGCAACATGGGAATCAACTCCGGTTGGCGAGCGGCGCCTTCCAGGAAGCGTCCCCCGAGAACACCGATACCGATAGCGGCGCCAACGGCACCCAGCCCCATCATGATAGCGGCGGCGATAACCAGCAGTGCTTGTTCCATGATTGTCTCCAGTTTTTAAAGCAAAAAGTTAAGTTAAAGTGAAATAAAAATCAGTGTTCACTATGAGCCATGTCCAGATAAACAATGGTCAGGGTCATGAAGATGAACGCCTGCAGGGTAATGACCAGAACATGGAACACCGCCCACACAAACTGCAGCGCCCCACCGAACAGCCCCATCACGATACCGGATCCGTACATCAACGCGATCAGTATAAAAATCATCTCGCCCGCATACAAATTGCCGAAAAGCCGCAGCGAAAGGGAAATCGGCTTGGCGATGAGATTGACACCTTCAAGAAACAGATTGATGACGAAAAAGACGGGCTTGAGAGCCGCGTTGCTGGTCTGGAAAGGCATGCCGGTAAGCTCGTGGATAAACCCTCCGACACCCTTGATCTTGATGCTGTAATAGATGATCAGCGCAAATACACCCAGAGCCAGACCAAAGGTAACATTGGGGTCGGTCGTGGGCACGATCTTCATGTGACCAATGCCGATTTCCGCCGCAATACGGGGAATGAGATCCACGGGCACCAGATCCATGAGGTTCATGAGGAACACCCAGCAAAAGACTGTCAACGCCAGGGGAGCGATCAAGGGGTTGCGGCCGGAGAAGGATCCCTTGACGCTGTCGTCAACGAAATCCACCATCATTTCCACAAAGTTTTGCAGATTTCCGGGAACGCCGGCGGTTGCATTTTTCGCCGCCTTGTAAAAGAAGTAGGAAAACAGCACCGCCAGCCCTACGGACCAGAGCAGACTGTCCAGATGCAGCGCCCAGAAACCCATTTCCTTGGCCTCTGCCGCCGAATGTGCAATTCCCCAGCTCCCATCGGGAAGGCGCCCGAAAGTCAGGTTGGTGAGATGGTGCTGAATATATTCACTGGAAGTAATCGTATCGCCGGAAGCCATCGTTTCTACTTATCTCTGCGCCTCACCTGTCAGCCAGTGCGCCAAAAGCGGGGACACCACCTGAACCAGAAAAAAACTCACAAAAAGAGCCGCTGCATTCAGCGGCCTTACCCAAATAAAAATCACCGCAAAGGCGCAGGCCACCAATAGCAACTTGCCAACCTCTGCAATATAAAATCTTGCTACCAGCGCGCCTGGTTGCTGCGCTCTGTAGGGTGCAAATACCAGAAAGGCAAATAAAGCACTTGCCCCCAACGCAATGCCACCCCCGAGAAAGGCCGACAATGCCGCCACCTTCCCAAATACCATGCCAGCCACCGTGCTCAAAAAAACCAGCCCCGACTGGATGACCAACAGCTGCCTGAGACGCCGCCAATCAAGTGGCCTGCCTATCAATTTTCCACGTCTCCTTGCAAACCTCGCGCATCATAATTATTTTTGCGCATAAGGTCAACCGATATAGTCATTAAAT
>JALWMK010000082.1 GCA_027083925.1 Sedimenticola sp.
GGTTGAAAAAAGTCATGGAAGGCTGTTTTCATCATCCCTGCACAGGCCTTGGGAAGGTTATTCAGATTTCCCTTATACAGCACAGCAGGCTAAAATGCGGCTACCACTGCGACCCGAATAACCTGATGACCAGTCACTGCAATACCACTTCCACGGAAATCGAAGACGTACAGGGCAGCGCCGACACCCGGCAGATCGCCATCAATCGTGTCGGGATCAAGGACATCCGCCATCCGGTGCGGGTCAAGGATCGCAGCGAAGGGGAGCAACACACGGTTGCCTGCTTCAACATGTATGTATTCCTGCCGCACAATTTCAAGGGAACACACATGTCCCGCTTCGTGGCTATTTTGAACAATCACGAGCGGGAGATTTCCATCAACTCCTTCAAGGACATGCTGGTGGAAATGGTGCAGCGCCTGGAATCGGAAGCCGGCCATATCGAAATGACCTTTCCCTTTTTCATCAACAAGACCGCGCCCGTCTCAGGCGTGCAAAGCCTTATGGACTATGAGGTGACTCTGATCGGGGAAGTGGAAAACGGCAAGCCCAGCATGTTCACCAAAGTTGTGGTGCCTGTAACCAGCCTTTGTCCCTGCTCAAAATCCATTTCCGACCGGGGCGCCCACAATCAGCGCTCTCATGTCACGGTTACCGTGAGCGCTGATGATTTCCTATGGATTGAAGAAATTATCGAACTGGTGGAAAAAGAAGCATCCAGCGAACTGTACGGCCTGCTGAAGCGCCCGGATGAAAAATTCATCACCGAACGCGCCTATGACAATCCCAAGTTTGTGGAGGATGTGGTGCGGGATGTGGCGGGAAGACTCAATGACGACCAACGCATCCGCTCCTATGTGGTAGAAGCGGAAAATTTCGAATCCATTCATAACCATTCGGCGTATGCGCGGATCGAGAAGCCCTGAACAGGTTTTTCTATAGCGCTGCCATCTGCGCCGCTTCCTCCACATCCACAGACACCAGGCGGGAAACCCCGGGTTCGCTCATGGTGACACCCAGCAGCTGATTGGACATGGCCATGGTGACCTTGTTGTGGGTGATAAAGATAAACTGCACGGTGTCGGACATTTCCTTGACCAGTTCACAAAAGCGCCCCACGTTGGCGTCATCCAGAGGCGCATCCACCTCGTCCAGCATGCAGAACGGTGCAGGATTGAGCTGGAAGATGGAGAACACCAGGGCAACTGCAGACAAGGCTTTTTCACCACCGGAAAGCAGGTGAATGCTTGAATTGCGCTTGCCTGGCGGGCGCGCCATGATGGCCACCCCTGCATCCAGGGGATCTTCACCCACCAGTTCCAGATAGGCGTGACCTCCACCGAACAATTTGGGAAACATCTGCTTGAGTCCGGTATTGACCTTGTCAAAGGTTTCCTTGAATCTGGTGCGGGTCTCCTTGTCAATTTTGCGAATAGCCTCTTCCAGGGTTTCCAGGGAGCTGGTGACATCCGCATGCTGGGCATCGATGTATTCCATGCGTTCCTTTTGCTCCCGGAACTCATCAATGGCGGCCAGATTGATGAGGCCGAGACGCTGAATACGCCTTGCCAGAGCTTCTGATCGCTCGGCCCAGGCCTGTATGTCAGCTTCAGAATCCAGGTTCCGCTCCAGCTCTGCCCGTTCCATTTCGCTTTGCTGCAACTGCTCTTCCAGGGTGGTGATGCGCACCACCACTTCCTGACGGGAAAGATTTTCCTGGTTGAGCTTTTCCCGCTGCGTCTGCACTTGTTCTTCTGCCTGAAGGCGCGCCTTGTCCAGCTCACGCAGATGATGATCGATGGCTTCCAGATTCTTGCGCGCCTGGTTCAATTCAGTTTCCACGCCGATGCGCTTCTGCAGCAATTCCTCCAGCTGCTGTTGCTGTTCCTTTAACGGCTCATCACCTTGCTCCATCTGCTCCTGCAGTATCTGGCAGCGTTCTTCGTACTGGGCAAGCTGCTGCCGACTGCGCTCTATGCCATCGCGCAGGGACTGCTCGGAAGTGCGCATGGATTCCACCCGCAAAGCAATCTGGTGGGCTTCGCTGCGCGCCTGGCGGGCAGACTCTCTGGCATCGGTCAGTTCCTTTTGCAGGCGCTCCCGGCGGGCGGTCAGTTGTTCCCGCTGCACACCGAACACCTCCATCTGCTCCAGCGCCCGGTGCAGATGCAGGCGAGCCTCTTCCCTGCCTTGCTTGTCCGTCTCCAGCTGGGTGCGGATTTCTTCCATGTCCTGGGCCAGCGCTTCCACCCGCTGGCGGATATGATCGGCACGGGCGCGTTTGCCACTGAGCTGCGCCTGAATGCCCGCAACTTCCTTATTCATTTGCTCGAATGAGCGCTGCTGGTCTGCCCGCCGCTGTTCCTGCTCCGCCAGATTCCTGCGCCCTTCCGCCAATGCATGATTCAGGGATTCGACCAAAGGCTCCAGTTCGTCAATCCTTGCGCTCAGATCGCGGATTTCCTGTTCCCTGGCCAGCATTCCGGCACTGGCATCGCCTTTTTCCAGTTGCAGCCAGCCGTTCCCCAGGCACAGGCCGTCCGCTGTCACCACCAGCTCACCGGCCGCGAGGGTGTTGCGTGCAGCCATGGCTTCTTCTGGAGTTTGCACCATGCGCACGTTGCCGAGAAGGCGGCGCAATTGATCCGGGCCGCGCACCACGGCTGCCAGGCTGTCCTGCCTTTCTTCAATACTGGCAGAACTGCTTTCGAACAAATGCAGATGCCCGGACTGCAGCGCCCCCAACTTCGGCACTACCGCTTCCAGGTCATTGACCAGCAAGCCCTGCAGGCGGTTACCCAGCACGGCTTCCACCGCCAGCTGCCATCTTGGCTCGACCTCCAGTTGCTCCAGCACCCGCCGGGCGCCAGACAGGCCGGCGTCGGCCAGCCATGCGCTGAAGGCTTCATCATCGTCACCCAATGCAGATTGCTGCAGGGCTTGCAGGGAAGCCAGGCGGCCACGCGCCGTTTCCAGTTCGGTACGGGCATCAGCCAATGCCTGCTGTTTTTGTTCCAGCATGCCACGAACCCCGGTAATTGTCTCATGTATTTTCTTAGAAGATTCCCGCAACTCTTCAAGCATACTGGTTTTTTCCTGCTCCCTGCCTTCCAGTTCTCCAATCTCGGCCTGCAGCTTCAGGTCGGTGAGCGTCTGGCGTTCGTCTTCCAGCTTTTGCAGGCGGCGCTTGAGTTGTGATTCCTGCTGCTCAAGCTGGTTAATCAGCGCACGCTTTACTTGCGCGGTCTGTGCCGGCTCTGTGGCCGTGGCATTGAATCTGTCCCATTCACTCTGCCACTCCTGCATGGCCTGTTCGGCCTGGTGCTGGTTTTCTGCGTACTCTTCCGCCCGGGTGCGAACCTGCTCAAGTTCCGGCTGATCCTGCATCAGGGTTTGCGCCATCTGTTGCAGCTTTCCTTCATCCTGGGAACGATGGGAACGTGCTTCCTCCAGCGCCTGTTGCGCGCGCTGCAGTTCAGCCTGGTTACGCTGGCGGGATTCCCGAGCGTACTGAATCGCTTCTTCGATACGGGCAATGTCTGCGCCCGCCGCGTAGAAACGCCCCTGCACTTCATTGAATACCTCGTTGGCGTCGTTGTGCGCCTCGCGCTGCTTCTCGATTTCACTTTCCGTGCGCCGCTGCTGCGCCAGGGCTTCTTCGAAGCGATTCTTCTGTTCGGCAATCAGCCGGTCTTGCTGCCGCAGTTTCTCCTCCATCCCCTGCAGATGCAACAGCAGCAGTTCGGCATTGACCTGCCGCTCTTCGGTTTTGAAGGCTTTGTATTTCTCGGCGGTAGCCGCCTGACGCTCAAGATGGCGAAGCTGCTTTTCGATTTCATCACGCAAATCGGTGAGGCGCTCCAGATTTTCTCTGGTGTGGCGAATGCGATTCTCGGTTTCACGCCGTCTTTCCTTGTATTTGGAGATCCCCGCAGCTTCTTCCAGATACACCCGCAGCTCTTCCGGGCGGGATTCGATCACCCGGGAAATCATGCCCTGTTCGATTATGGCGTAGCTGCGCGGCCCCAGGCCGGTGCCCAGAAACAGATCGGTAATGTCCCGGCGGCGACAGCGCACCCCGTTCAAAAAATAGGCCGAATGACCATCCCGTGTCACCTGGCGACGGGCGGAAATGCTGTTGTACTGGGCATACTGCCCCCCGGCCTTGCCATCGCTGTTGTCGAAGATCAGTTCGACGCTGGCCACCCCCACGGGCTTGCGGGCGCCGGAGCCATTGAATATGACATCCGCCATGGATTCGCCGCGCAGCATTTTGGCGGAGCTTTCGCCCATCACCCAGCGCACGGCGTCAATTACATTGGACTTGCCACAACCATTGGGGCCGACCACTCCCACCAGGCTACTGGGAAAGGGCACGGTGGTGGGATCAACAAAAGACTTGAAACCGGCTATTTTGATTCTTTCCAGACGCATGGGGCGCAAAGATACAGGAACGGGGGGGGTGTAGACAAGTACTATGTAAGCAATACATTACATGACATAAGTTATGTTATTTATTGAATTTGCTAATATTTACATTATTTTGCGACAACTGGTTTTCGTGGAAAAGCAAACGTGACCGATGACAACAGCCTGAAGCACAACCGCAGCAGCACCAACCCCGGCACATGGCGCAATAACCCAAGACCTGAATCCGCGGATTCAGGCCAAGATTTACGATCAGCCACCGATCTTGGGTATAAACCTGAAACCGTGGGTTCAGGTATAATCCCGCCATCAGGATCTCCAGAGAACACAACCATGCCCAGCCAACCCAGCAAAGAACTGGAAACTTTTGACAATCCCCATCCCCAACGCGACTACAGCATTCGCATCCGTATTCCGGAGTTTACCTGCCTGTGCCCCAAAACCGGACAGCCGGATTTTGCCACCCTGCATCTGGAGTATGTTCCTGACCGGCTCTGTGTGGAGCTGAAGGCCCTGAAAATGTACATCTGGTCTTTCCGCGACGAAGGCGCCTTCCACGAGGCTGTCACCAACCAGATCCTCGATGACCTGGTGGCGGCAACACAACCCCGCTTCATGCGCCTGACTGCCGATTTCAATGTGCGCGGCGGCATCTATACTGCTGTGGTCGTGGAGCACCGGGCGCAGGGATGGGAGGCGGCGGCAGCGGTCACTCTGCCCTGATGCCGTGCCAACCCCGGATCGACATTGCTGTATCGGCATCGATCTGGGCACTTCCGGCTGCCGCGGCACCAGCGTCGACATGCAAGGCAGGGTACTTGCTTCTGCTGGCCATCCCCTGCCAACCCCCCTGTCACCACAACCTGGCTGGATGGAACAGACCCCGGAAGACTGGTGGCAAGCGACGATTAAAGTCATTGGCAGCCTGCTGGACAACACCCCGGATCATGAAACCACCGCTATCGCCATAGATGGCACCTCTTCCACATTGTTGCTGGCGGATGGCGAAGGCCAGCCAATCACAGCAGCACTCATGTACAATGACCAGCGCGCCGTGGAAGAAAGCCGCTCCCTGTCTGCCGCAGCTCCCCCGCAAAGCGTGGTGTGCAGCCCTTCTTCAGGCTTGTCGAAGCTGCTTTGGCTATTGCGACATGTTCCGCCACCTCATTGCCATGCCCTGCATCAGAGCGAATGGATCAGCGGAAAACTGTGCGGCCGGTTTGATCTGGGCGATGAAAACAACTGCCTCAGGCTCGGCTATGACCCGCTAAACCGGTGCTGGCCGGACTGGCTCCAACACCTGCATCTGCCATCCGGTATATTACCCGAGGTTGTTCCTCCGGGAACCCGCATCGGCATGGTGACCGATGCCTGTGCAGCCCAGACTGGCCTGCCACAGTCCTGCAGCGTCATTGCCGGCACCACCGATAGCACTGCTGCAGCCTTGGCAGCGGGGCTGAATCTACCCGGCGATGCGGTAACTTCCCTGGGCAGTACGCTGGTGTGCAAGGTGCTTTCGGAACAACCATTGTTTAACCGGAAATACGGAATATACAGCCATCACATCTTCGGCAAATGGCTTGTTGGAGGGGCATCCAATGTTGGCGGCGCCGTACTGCGCCGTTACTTCACCGATGAAGAACTGGAAACCTTGAGCCGCCAGATCGACCCCCAGAGAAGCCTTTGCCTGAACTACTACCCCCTTCCCGCCATGGGAGAGCGATTCCCCGTCAATGATCCTCAAATGCAGCCCAGGCTGACACCGGTACCCAGGAGCAGGTTGCGTTTCCTGCAGGGGCTGCTGGAAAGCACTGCCAGGGTGGAGAAAATCGCCTACACACGTTTGCAGGAGCTAGGCGCACCCGCCCCCAGGCAGATTTTTACCAGCGGAGGCGGCGCGCAAAATCTGGTTTGGATGACGCTGCGCCAGCGGATCCTGGGTGTGCCCGTGCTGTCCGCCATACACAAGCAGGCCGCCTATGGTGCTGCCAAAATAGCGTTGAAAGCGGTTTCCTGAGCACACGCCAAGAGCGGTGTCCATGCAAGAACTTGCAAAAAAAAAAACGCGTATTTTCCCGGATGGAAAATACGCGTCCTGAGAGCGATGTGGCAAAAAAACGATCAGGCGGTCAACGCTTCCAGATCCCGGCTGCATTTCAGATTGGCCGCGAACTCCACATCCATACCCTGGGGATACACCTGGGCCACGATCCAGATCTGACTGAGCCTGTCACTCATGCCCGTCAGTGCCTTCAGCGCGTAACGGGTGCGGTCTTCATCGAAGAATGCGAAGGGTTCATCCAGAAACGCAAACTGCTCACCCTGCACCCGACGGTTGAGCAGTTTCTCGGAAAGAGCCAGCCGCAAGGCCAGCATGATCTGGCGCTGGGTACCGCTGGACACTTCATCCAGATCCATAAAATCCCGCTTGTCGCTGGAAAAGACCCGCACCGTCAGATCCGGGTCGATACGCAGATGCTCGTAGCGCCCCTGGGTAAATACCGGCAGGGTCCTGGCAACCAGATCGCGGATATCCCGGTTGAAATTACTGGATACAAAACCAGAAGCGCCTTCCAGCAGTTCGGCGGCTCTTACCCGTTTGTCCTTGTCACCCTGGATTTCCGCAATTTTACCCTGCAGGCCGTCCATTACTTCTGTCAGCCTGGCAACCTGCCGCACACGCTCGAGTTCCCTGTCCACTTCCTGGCTCTGCGTCCAGAACTGCTTTTCCTTGCCCTCAATCTGCGCCCTTAACCAACGCATCTCCGGCTCTACATAAGCCCGCACTTCAGAAATACCGGCAACAACATCCTCCGCCCTGGACAGCAAGGAGGCAAACAAGCTGCCTTCGGGACGAACCAGCTCCTGCACTGCTGAAAGGCGCATTTCTCCCTCACCACCGGCAGCCTCTTCTTCCCCGGAATCGTCGTCAGAAGCCGGCTCCTGGCCATCCCTGTCAGGAACAAATGGCGTAACCGCCCGCGCCTTTTCCAGGGCATCACCAAATACCCGGGATTCCTCCTCCAGCGCTGCCGCCCGGGATGTATGAGTTGCTGAACGAATCCAGAACAACAGCATCAGTACGGCAAAACCAATGGCGGCAAAACCGAAATAGGGAATCCAGGAATCTTGCCAGGAGGGTACTTTTTGCTGCAGCATTTGCAGCATTTGCTGCGACTGGGCCATCTCCGGCTGCTGCGCCAGCAGGAACCAGACACCACCAGATACCAGCGCCAGCATAAAGCTGACAAAACGCCAGAAACGCACGCTTCCGCGCTTGCTGCGGGCCTGTTTTGTCAGGGGCTGGTTCTGCATGTAGATATCAGCGGCTGTCTCCAGGTTATCCGCCGCCGACTTGTTGGCGTTGATCTCTGCCTCCATGGCATTTTTGGTGTCCTCCAGCTGCACCAGATGACCTTCCTGGAAATCCAGTTCATCCAGTTCCTGGCGCAAGGCCTCGACTTCCGCAGTCAACTCCTCGGACATCTCATCAAGCCGGGTAATCTCATCTTCAAAACCGGCAGCCACATGCTCCAGAGGAGCAATCCCCGCCATGGCCTTTACTGCGACACTATGAGGATGGGGTGTGGTTATTTCCCGCTGGGCAAGATAGAAAGATTCCACAAATTCATCAAACTCATAGCCAAGAATTTCAAACAGCCGGTCTGAAACCGCCCTCACGCCACGGGCAATGGGGTTCTCGACATCGTCTGCCTTGCTCAAACATGCGCTGTGGCTGCCATCCCGATCCAGAAAACGTGACAGCTGATAGGTCTCCCCATCCACGGAAAAATCCAGGGTTACGGAGCAATGATGCTCTCCCCAGCGCAAAATCTTATCCAGGTCATCCGGCCCCAGCGAGAAGGTACGGCCAAACAAGGCAAAGCATACCGTTTCGCCAATGGTGCTTTTGCCTGATTCATTTTCACCACTGATGGCGATAATGCCTTTCTCCGGCAAGTTTTCCAGATCCAGCGCTGCATACTTCAGTACATTTGTTGCCTTGACTGCATTGATAATCATGCCAGGCCCTCTTCTTCCAGTTGACGCAAACGGCTGAGCGCCATTTCCATGGCTTCACGATAAAGTGTTTCATCGAATTCCTCACCGGAATTTCGCTGGCGTTCAATTTCTGCCGTACAGTAAGCAACAAATTCTTCGGAAATTGCTGTTTGCCGTTGCGCCGGATGGGGAGCGAGTTCAGTATCCAAAGACATAATCTTGTCCTTCTATCTCACAGAAAAACGCATCTGTTTTTCTTTTAAAATTAAGTAGGTTATGCTGCATATATAACCTGATTTACAAAACACAAACCGCAGGCTTTTCAAAGTGTTCGAAAATAGACCGACTGCGTTGGTACATCCACTTCCTGCGCCTGCAACCTGACCTCCTGATCCAGTTGCATATCAGCACTGCGCCGAATGCGGGTTTCCAGCGCAAGCTCCGGAATCATAACAACCGCCTTGCGTTCTTCCAATGCCATTATCACAGCTTCTCCCTCCCAGTCGCCATGTTCCTTGAGGTAGATCAGTTTCCAGTGCAAATTGGACAGGCGTTCGGAGCGGCGAATCACACCGGAAACGGCGCTGGACTGGGCGACGCTCTCCCCGACTTCCTCCCTGCCCCGGGGCGTACTGCCAACAGCAAACGCCCGCAGCTGCTGATGCACGACCAGATCCACATAGCGGCGCAAGGGGCTGGTTGCACGGGCATAGTAGTCCAGGCCCAAGCCAAAATGCCGGCCAGGACTCAGGGCGGCATTGCTGGGCTTGAACAGGCGGCGATAGGCATAGGACTCCGACATGCTTTGCGGCTGACGGATTTCAGATGGCTCCGACTGGATTGCATAAGGGATAACGATTTCATTCTGCTGTGCAAAACGGGCTGCCGCCTCCCCGGCCATGAGCATGGCATCGGTAACCATCTGCCGGGACTCCAGGCGCGGCAGGGGCTTGATTGCGACTTTGTCATCGACCACCCTCACACTGACTTCCGGAAGATCGATCCGGGCCGCATTGCGCGCCATGCGGGCGGCCCGGTACATCCTGGTCATTGCATGCAAGGCTTGAAACCCGGCATCCTGCAGGCGCTGTTCTGCCTGATCGTAGCTGATGCGCGTGACCCTGACCCGGCTGGGCGTTACTTCGATATCTGTTACTTCTGCTGCGGCATTGAGCCGAAACCCGAAAGACAAGGCTACCGATTCTTCACTCAAGCCCAGGCCGAGCTGGTCAGTGACCTCGGGCGGCAGCATTTGCACCATTTTTTCCGGCAGGTACAAATTGGCGCTACGGGCGCGTGCCATCAGATCCAGGTGGCTGTCCGGTCGCACCAACGCGGCCACGTCTGCCACATGCACCCAGATTCGGTCATCTTCCAGGCTGATGGCGTCATCAGGATCGGTGTTACCCTCATCATCAATCGCCCAGGACTGGAGATGGGTCAGATCCCGGCGCTGTTCATCAGCAAGCGCCGGCACTGCCAGATCAGGTGAATCAATTGCCGCCCCCTGGCGTAGCGGCCAGGGATTGAAGCGTTCGGGCCAATAACCGCAGCGTAGCAAAAATCCGTGGGCACTCTCTGGCGTTTCCGCAATATTCAACGCGCCAAGCACCCGGCTTTTTGCCGTTTTCCCCAACGCCACCCGTTCCACTTCACCCAATCGGCTGTAGTCCTGCTCTTCCAGCTGCCCTTGTTGCACGCGCTGCAAGAATTCACTCCACTGTTGCTTTTCCGCTACCTTGCGCACCCGCTGGGCACGCTCTTTCTCGACATCTTCTGCCTTGCGTGCGCGCAGCTTGCGCACAGAACCTTCAAAATACAGGCCATCCTGGAGCAATCCCCAGGTATTCCAGGCGGTGGCGGGGGTGTACTCCCCATAAACCAGCTCGGCAACCTCTGCCAGGCTGGCCTGCTCTCCCTGCAGCAGCTCCCAGGCTTCTTCCACGTTGCCTTCATCCACATCCAGAGCGCCCAGATTTTTTACCGGGCCGGGGTGCAGCAAATGAATATCCTTGTCGCGCACCCGCTTGCTTTTTCCATCTTCAAAACGAATTTCGATCTTGTCTGCTGCAGATTCGACCAGCGCTGGGCGAATTTTATACAGCACCAGGCTACCAGCCTTGATTCTTGCTTCGGTCATAGGGTTGTATCCGAACCTGTGGATTCAGATAATGATCAGCATTATTCAATGCCACTTATGATACCTGTTTGCCCCGTGGATAGGTGCAAAACCTGTGTAGGCCGACAAAACACGGGGTTGCTTCCTGGCTGGATTCGGTACAATCTGGCATTACCCGGCACCCACCTGACAAAAGCCCATGAACTGGAATGACCTCTTGCGGGAAGACACCCCTGACCAGACAACTGCAAAAACAGATGGCACCCTGACAGCCCTGACCTCCCTTGGACTGATCAGGGTTCAGGGAGAGGACGCCCGGGATTTTCTGCAGGGGCAGCTGACCAATGACATCCAGGCCGTGACGGCAAAGCAGGCGCAACTAAGCGCCTGGTGTACGCCTAAAGGACGCATGCTGGCCTTGATGCTTGTCTTTCAGCAGGGTGACGACCTCTACCTGCAACTGCCCCGGGAACGCATCGAGGCGGTCTTGAAACGCCTGCGTATGTTTGTCATGCGTTCCCGGGTGATCCTGAGTGATACGAGTGACGAGCTGCCCATCATGGCTCTTGGCGGCAACTGCATTGCCGAACTGCTGGACGATGTGCCTGAAGACAACTTCGCCAGCCGGCAATCTGCCGGACTCAGCGTGATTCGTTTTCCCGGAAAGCAGCCGCTGGTGCAGGTTATAGGCGAAGCCGATGCTCTTGCACCAATCCGGGAAAAAGCAGCCATGACGGCCACAGCGGCAGGCGACAGCTGGTGGCGGTTGCAGAATATCCGCAGCGGCATCCCGGCCATCTATGACGCAACTGCGGAAGCATTCATTCCGCAGATGCTCAATCTGGATCTGCTGGGCGGCATCAGCTTTAACAAGGGTTGTTATACCGGGCAGGAGGTAGTGGCGCGCATGAAGTATCTGGGGCAGATCAAGCGCCGCATGTACCTGGCCCGTTTTATGACTGCAACAGAACCCGGCCCGGGAGACAAACTGTTTTCAGCCCACAGCAAGTCTGCCCAGGGAGCGGGAAAGATCGTTGACGTTCAACCCTCCCCGGCAGGAGGCTGGGAGGCGCTGGTTGCGGCAGAAACCAGCAGTGTCGAGGCCGGCGACATGCGCCTTGGCGGCGCCGAAGGCGCTGTACTGGAAATTCAGCCACCGCCCTATGGGCTGCAGACCACAGATTCCGGCTGAATCTATCCCTGCGGCCGCATATGCGGGAACAGCAACACATCCCGAATGGAAGGCATATCGGCAAACAGCATCACCAGCCGGTCTATACCTATACCCTCCCCCGCAGTGGGAGGCAGGCCATGCTCCAGGGCGCGCACATAGTCTTCATCAAAGTGCATGGCCTCGTCATCGCCGGCATCCTTCTCTTCCACCTGCTTGCGAAAGCGCTCAGCCTGGTCTTCCGGATCATTCAGCTCGGAAAAGCCATTGGCGATTTCCCGCCCTCCGACAAAGAGCTCAAAGCGGTCGGTAATGAAAGGGTCATCATCATTGCGCCGTGCCAGAGGTGATACCTCTGTGGGGTAGGCGGTGATGAACGTCGGGTCTTTCAGGTTGTGCTCCACGGTCTTTTCAAAGATCTCGACCTGAACCTTCCCCAGCCCGTAGCCAGGCTTGACCTGCACCCCCAGACGTTCTGCATGGGCCGCTGCCTTTTCGCGGTCACTCAGATCTGCTTCCCCAATGTCCGGGTTGAACTGCAGTATGGATTCTTTTACCGTCATGCGGGCAAAAGGCTTGCCGAAGTCATAGGTCTCGCCCTGGGATTCAATAACCGTATTGCCAATCAGGTCTTCCGCAATGCCCCGCAGCATGGTCTCTGTGAGATCCATGAGGCCACGATAATCCGCATAGGCTTCATAGAACTCCAGCATGGTGAATTCCGGATTGTGGCGAGTGGACAGACCTTCATTGCGGAAACTGCGGTTGATTTCAAAAACCTTTTCAAAACCACCCACCACCAGGCGCTTGAGATACAGCTCCGGCGCGATACGCAGGTACAGGGGCAGATCCAGGGCATTGTGATGGGTAATGAAAGGGCGTGCGGTAGCGCCACCCGGGATTACCTGCATCATGGGTGTTTCCACTTCGAGGAATCCCCTGTCCACGAGAAAACGGCGAATATAGTCAATCATGCGCGAGCGCAGCTGAAAAACTTCACGCGACCCGGGACTCATGATCAGATCCAGATAGCGCTGCCGGTAGCGCAACTCCGTATCCTGCAGGCCATGCCATTTTTCCGGCAAGGGACGCAGGGATTTGGTCAGCAACACTGCGCGCTTCAGGTTGACATAAAGATCGCCTTTGCCGGATTTGTGCACCGGCCCCTCTCCGCCGACGATATCACCGATATCCCAGGTCTTGATCTCTTCCAGCAGCTCCGTCGGCAAGCCCTTGCGATCCACATAGAACTGGATGCGACCGCTCATGTCCTGTATCACCAGGAAAGGGCCGCGCCTGGCCATGATGCGCCCGGCCACGCTGGCTCGGCGATCCAGCGCTTTCAGCTCTTCCTTGCTCTTCTCTCCCAGCTCCCGCTGCAAGCCTTGCGCAAGATCCTTGCGCCGGAAGTCATTGGGAAAAGCCACCCCCTGTCCGCGCTTGCAATGGAGCTTCTCGCGGCGCAAAGCGATGAGCCTGTTTTCTTCCAGGTTCGTATCATTCATTTGTCACTACCAATCGAATCACAGGCCACTTTTCAGGCTGGCCTCGATAAACATGTCCAGGCCGCCATCCAGCACCGCCTGGGTATTTCCGGTTTCCACACCAGTGCGCAAATCCTTGATGCGGGACTGATCCAGCACATAGGAGCGGATCTGGCTGCCCCAGCCAATATCGGATTTGCTTTCTTCCAGCTCCTGCTGGCTTTCCATGCGCTTTTGCATCTCCAGCTCATACAACTTGGCCTTGAGCTGCTTCATGGCCTGATCCTTGTTCTTGTGCTGGGAACGGCCGCTCTGGCACTGCACCACGATGTTGGTGGGCAGATGCGTGAGACGCACCGCCGATTCCGTTTTGTTGACATGCTGCCCACCCGCGCCAGAAGCGCGGTACACATCCACACGGATATCCGCCGGATTGAGATCGATTTCCACGCTGTCATCGATTTCCGGGGAAACGAATACCGCCGCAAAAGAGGTATGGCGACGATTGCCGGAATCAAAGGGCGATTTACGCACCAGCCGGTGTACACCGGTCTCCGTGCGCAGCCAGCCATAGGCGTAGGATCCTTCAAAGCGAATGGATGCAGACTTGATACCCGCCACCTCGCCAGGAGACACTTCCATCAATTCGGTCTTGAAGCCATGGGCCTCGCCCCAGCGCAAATACATGCGCAGCAACATCTCGGACCAGTCCTGTGCTTCCGTGCCGCCGGATCCCGCCTGGATTTCCACGAAGGCATTGCTGGCGTCCATTTCACCGGAGAACATGCGCCGGAACTCCAGCTCCTCCACGCGCTTCTCATAGCCGTCGATCTCTTCTGCGATGCTGGCGACGGATTCCTCGTCGCCTTCCTCCACAGACATTTCCAGCAGATCCTGTGCATCCGCCAGGCCAGAGGCGATGCAGTCCATGTTCTCCACCACAGCTTCCAGCTCGGCGCGCTCACGCCCCAGAGCCTGCGCCCGCTCCTGGTCGTTCCACACCTCGGGATCTTCCAGCTCGGCCAAAACCTCGGTCAGGCGCTCTTTCTTTTCAGAGTAGTCAAAGATACCCCCTGAGGGACCCCAGGCGTCCCTTCAAATCAGCAATTTTGTTGGTAATTGGATTGATGTCCTGCATCATGGTTCCTCGAATTCAGGAAACCGGGTAGTGTACTCAGTTTGGGCCTTTACCGAAAGGCCGAGCCTTGTCGAATATGAAACCAAGTCCTGAACCCACGGATTCAGGTTCAGGCGAAGGTCATCATGTCCTGATGTGCTTGCAAGGCATCGAGGAGCTTCAGGCGCTCAACAATTACGGTGATTGAGAGCCACCAGTTGCTCTTCTGTCAGGTGGTCAATAGCGCTATTCATGTGTGCCCCTGTGCGCCAGATCAGAACTCAAAGGATTTTCTGCACGCATTGTCCGGCGACAATTATCTTGACCGGCAGCCGGGCACTCACTCACATCAGCGGAAAAGAACCCCAAAATTACCTACTTATAGCGAAATATCAACAACTTAAAGAAACCCCCAAAACAAGCCTCCCAAAAAACTTTGGCTCCCCCCTCAAAACAAACAAGATAATTTGAACTATGTTGCTGATTTTTGGTATATTTCACCAACCGAAGGTAGTTATACCTGCCTTCCAGTAACAGGATTTTCCGGTTCTCTGCCATGGCAGGGGACTACATTTGGGTGAAGGCATTCTTCAGCGCCCCGTGAAGTCAATACTGCTTCCGATCGCGCCAGGCCTGCCACATCTCCCACTGAAGTCACGATATGTTGATTTCAACCGATACGAGACCACCAGCGCCATTAAAGCGGTGGTCATGGATAGCTTATTATTGAGCTATACTGGAGTGCCTGACCAGAACCCGGAATGGTTGCTGGCGCACAGAGGAAAAACGCATATAGCCCGTGGTTGTTCAAATACAGTGGACGATCACCAAGGAAAAGCACCATGAGCTAACCGGGCCTAACCCTGGTTCTCTTACCCATATGCCTAGCGGCACAGACCGGCATTTCATACCATCTTGGTGATGCCCCGGCTCCTACTGGAAGCCATCTGTAAGCCCTCCCCTGTCCGGCGCGCACTGTGTAGCTCTTCACAGGACAAAACACAAAATGAAAAGAATGCTGATCAACGCAACTCAGCCCGAAGAATTGCGCGTAGCCATCGTAGATGGTCAGAAACTCTACAACCTGGATATCGAAAGTCCCGGCCGCGAACGAAAAAAGGCCAACATCTACAAAGGGAAAATCACCCGCGTCGAACCCAGCCTGGAAGCCGCCTTCGTCGATTATGGATCAGAGCGACATGGCTTTTTGCCGCTGAAAGAAGTCGCCCACAGCTACTTCGACCCGAAACATCTGGAAGGAAACAAACGCCCCAGCATTCGCGAAGCACTGCGCGAAGGCCAGGAAATCCTCTTCCAGATCGAAAAAGAGGAACGGGGCAACAAGGGCGCAGCCCTGACCACATTCATTTCCCTGGCGGGCCGCTATCTGGTGCTCATGCCCAATAATCCCCGGGCCGGAGGTGTTTCACGGCGCATCGAGGGTCAGGACCGCACCGAACTGAAAAAAGCCATGGGCCAGCTGGAAGCGCCAGAAGGCATGGGGCTTATCGTGCGCACCGCTGGCGTCGGGAAAAACCCGGAGGAGCTGCAATGGGATCTGGACTATCTGCTGCAGCTCTGGGCTGCAATCGAGACCTCATCCCAGGAGCGCAAGGCACCGTTCCTGGTGTACCAGGACAGCAATGTCATCATTCGCTCCATGCGTGATTACCTGCGGGCGGATATTGGCGAGATTCTCATCGACAACCCGGAGATTTATACCCAGGCCAGGGAATTCATCGAACAGGTGATGCCCAGATATCTGAGCAAGCTGCATCACTATGACGATGAGGTTCCCCTGTTCTCCCGGTACCAGATTGAGTCCCAGATCGAAACCGCATTTCAGCGGGAAGTACGCCTGCCGTCCGGCGGATCCATTGTCATTGACCCCACGGAAGCGCTTACCTCCATCGACATCAATTCGGCCCGTGCAACCAAGGGCAGCAATATCGAGGATACGGCCCTGACCACCAACCTAGAGGCATCCGAGGAAATCGCCCGGCAGCTGCGCCTGCGCGACATGGGCGGCCTGTTTGTCATCGACTACATCGACATGCGCCCCTCCAAGAACCAGCGTCAGGTGGAAAACCGCCTGCGCGAAGCCATGAAAGAAGACCGCGCCCGGGTGCAAATCGGCCGCATCTCGCGCTTTGGCCTGATGGAAATGTCCCGCCAGCGCCTGCGCCCATCCCTGGGGGAATCCGCACACCAGGTCTGCCCCCGCTGCGACGGCCAGGGGCATATTCGTGATGTGGAATCCCTGGCCTTGTCCATCTTGCGCATCATCGAAGAGGAGGCATTGAAAGAAAATACTGGCCGTGTGCAGGCACAGTTACCCGTGGAAGTGGCAACCTTCCTGTTGAACGAAAAGCGCCAACCCATTTCCGAGGTGGAGCAGCGCCACAATATCGATGTGCTGCTCATCCCCAACAAGCACCTGGAAACACCACATTACAGCATTGAGCGCATCCGCCGTCAGGATCTTCCCGAGAGTGGCGATTCCAGCTACAACATGATCGCAGAGCCTGATGTAGCAATGACCACCAGCCAGGAACAGCAGCGCAAGCGCATTGAACAACCGGCGGTAAAAAACATCAAGCCCACAGCCCGCCAGATTCCACTGGCAGAAACGGAATCCTCCCCGGCAACAAAAGAGCACAAACCCGAAGGCGGCATCATCAAGCGCCTGTTTTCCATTTTCACCTCGGCTGACGAAGAACAGGCCAAGGAAGAAGAACAATCCAAGCCAGCACAAGGTCACAGCAAAACCCACAACGGCAACCGTCGCCGAAACAGCAGCCGCAACAAGTCAGATGGCGAAAACAGCAACAAGCCGCCATCCCGGGCAAAACGAAAACCCCCGCAGAAAAAAACCGCCGCACAGCGCACCAA
>JALWMK010000083.1 GCA_027083925.1 Sedimenticola sp.
TGGGCAATGGAACCCTGGATGTCGTAGTCAGCCAGTCGCTGGTCGAACTCCACAGAAGCGGTAAAGGCCTCAACAAAGGCGTCGGTGGGTTGGTTGAAACGCCCAGCCCAGAGTTTTTTGTCGGTCATAAGTGGTTTCCCGGTGCTGATGCAATGTGAGGTCGTGCATACCGTTATCTGATGGCGGAGATTATACTGTATCGAAACCGTTTCTTGGTGACAGGGGTTTATGGATTCAGGGGAGCAAAGTTTTCTTCCGGACTTTTGTGGCGTGCGCTCAGTGCTGGCGGTGGTCGCCAGCGCCACCCTGATGGCCATGGTGTTGTCGCTGGCCGCCACCGACCGTTTGCAGAATTTCTGGCAGAACTTCAGTATCGTTGCGTTGTATATCCAATGGATAGGCTTGGCATCCGTGGCCTGGATCTGTCTGCTGAAGCGCTGGCTGGGACGCATGGGTCATGGCCTGGCGGGCCTGGTTGCCTGGTGCGTGATCATGCTGATGGCGTTGGCGGTAAGCATGAGCGCCACCTGGCTGGTTCCCCTGGAAATCTTGCCCGGCGTTTCCCGCCAGGATTTGTTGCTGCGGACGCTGGGCATCAGCGGCATCCTCGGCGCCCTGGCGCTGCGTTATCTGTACGAATACCATCAGCAGAAGCAGCGCGAGCTGGCGGAAAGCCGGGCGCGCTTTCAGGCGCTGCAGGCGCGTATCCGGCCACATTTTCTGTTTAACAGTCTGAATATCGTGGTGAGCCTGATCCCCGTCGATCCCGTCCGCGCCGAAGAGGTGTTGCAGGATCTTGCCGATTTGTTCCGCGCCGCTTTGGGGGATGAAAGGCGCCTGTCCACCGTGTCCCAGGAATTGGAGCTGGCCCGCCAGTATCTCGCCATCGAACAGCAGCGTCTTGGCAGCCGCCTGAAAGTGGAATGGGATCTGGAAACGCTGCCTGGTGAAGCGATCATACCCGCGCTGCTGTTGCAGCCTTTGGTGGAAAACGCGATCTATCATGGTGTGGGGGCGTCAGTGACGGGCGGCGAGATTTGTGTTTTCGGACGATTTCGCAATGGCATTGTGGCGCTGACGGTGAGCAACACGCTGCCGCAACAGAATGAAGAACCCCACCAGGGAGGCAATCATATGGCCATGGAAAACATTCGCCAGCGCTTGCAGGTGCGCTTTGGTGATACGGCGGGCATGCATACGGGAATGGTGGAGGGTCGCTATCAGGTGCGTATCTGGTTTCCGGCCCGGGAGCCAGAGGCATGAAGCTGCTGGTGGTTGATGATGAAAATTTGGCGCGGCAGCGGTTGTGTGGGCTGATTGCCGGATTTGGCGATGACTATGATGTGGTTGCCGAGGCGGAAAATGGTGAGCAGGCCATTGCCCTGTGTGAGGCATACCCCATCGATCTGGTGTTCATGGACATCCACATGCCGGGCATGGACGGGCTGGAGGCGGCGGCGCAAATCTCCCGGCAGCAATTGCCTCCCGCCATTGTCTTTACCACTGCATACAGTGAGCACGCCCTGGAGGCGTTTTCCGTGCAGGCGGTAGATTATCTGCTCAAGCCCATTCGCAGGGAAAAACTCCGGTCCGCCCTGGAAAAAGCCACGCGCCTGACGCGGCCGCTGTTGCAAAAAGAAGAGCAGGAGGAGGCCTGGTTGACCAGCCGTTACCGGGGGGGTGTACAGCGTATCGCCCTGTCAGATGTATATTATTTCCGTGCGGACAGCAAGTATGTGCTGGTGCGGCACAAGGGCGGGGAATCGCTGCTGGAAGATTCCCTGGTGTCCCTGGAAAAGCGTTTTCCCGATGAGCTGCTGCGCATCCACCGCAGTGTTCTGGTGCGCAAGGCGCTCATCTCTGGTCTGGAAAAAACGCCCGATGGCGGCGTGCAGCTGTGGTTTGCGGATATCGAGGACAAGCTGGATGTCAGCCGCCGTCATGCGCCTGTAGTGCGCAGGCTGCTGAATGGCAGATGACCGGGATGGCCTGAAAATTTCACCTGAACTTATACCTGCATCCACGGATTCAGGTTATAGAAGAAACCAGGGCCATCCCGACGTAGGCCGGGTTAATGGTTCACGGCCTGCGTGCTGCCTTCCAGCTTTTTCCGCAGGATGTGCGCAGCTTCCACCATGTTCTGCAATGCCGGTTCCACTTCCTTCCAGCTGCGGGTTTTCAGGCCGCAGTCGGGGTTGACCCACAGGCGTTGCGCGGGAATGCGCTCCAGGGCTTTTTCCAGCAGCTCCAGCATTTCCCGGGTTTCAGGGATATTGGGGGAATGGATGTCATACACGCCGGGGCCGATTTCCGCCGGGTATTCGAAATCCACGAAGGCGCCCAGCAGTTCCATGCGTGAGCGTGAGGTTTCGATGGTGATCACGTCGGCGTCCATTGCGGCAATGGCTTCCATGATGTCGTTGAATTCGGAATAACACATATGGGTGTGGATCTGGGTGCTGTCCTTCACGCCGCCGGCGGTGATGCGGAAGCTCTCCACCGCCCATGCCAGATAATCGTTCCAGTCCGCCTTGCGCAGGGGCAAACCTTCGCGCAGGGCAGCCTCGTCGATCTGGATCACGCCGATGCCCGCCTGCTCCAGATCCAGCACTTCTTCCCGCAGTGCCAGGGCCAGTTGCCTGCAGGTGTCGGCGCGGGGCTGGTCGTCCCGCACGAAAGACCAGTTGAGGAGGGTTACCGGGCCGGTGAGCATGCCCTTCATGGGCTTGTCCGTGAGGGATTGGGCGTAGCGGATCCATTCCACGGTCATGGCCTGGGGGCGGGCCACGTCACCGAACAGCAGCGGGGGCTTGACGCAGCGTGAGCCGTAGGACTGCACCCAGCCGAAACGGGTGAAGGCGAAACCGTCGAGCTGCTCGCCAAAATATTCCACCATGTCGTTGCGCTCGGCTTCGCCATGTACCAGTACGTCCAGCCCCAGCTGTTCCTGAAAGCGCACCACGGTGGTGATTTCATCCTGCATCTGCTGCTGGTAGCTGGTGCTGCTGATCTTGCCCTGGCGGTAATCCCGGCGGGCCTTGCGGATTTTTGGGGTCTGGGGAAAGGAGCCGATGGTGGTGGTGGGTAGCAGGGGCAGGGAAAGCTGGTGTTTGCGCCGCTGACTGTAGCTGCTGTTGCGCTGGTGCAGGTCCGGCGTAATGGATCGCAGGGATTGCTGCACCGCCGGGTTGTGGATGCGGGATGACTGGCGGCGGCCCTGGATGGCTGTGCGGGAGGCGTTCAGCTGCGGGCTGACGACTTCCCTGTCTGTTCCCAGGGCGTGCTTCAGCGTGTTCAGCTCATCCAGTTTTTGCACGGCAAAGGCCAGCCAGGATTTGAGCTCGTCGTCCAGCTCCTGTTCCGCGTCGAGATCCACAGGCACATGCAGCAGGGAGCAGGATGGTGCCAGCCACAGCCGCTCTCCCAAACGGGCCTGCAGGGGGATCAGGCGTTCCAGGCAAGTATCGAGGTCACTGCGCCAGATATTCCGCCCGTCAACAATGCCCACGGACAATACCTTGTAGGCGGGCAGGTGATCCACCAGCATGTCCAGCTCATCAGCGCTGCGTATGGCATCTACATGCAGCCCGGCCACAGGCAGGGCAGTGGCCAGGCGCAAATTGTCCTGCAGGGGGCCGAAGTAGGTGGTGAGCAACACCTTGAGGGGCGCGGCCTGCAGTCTGCTGTAGACGCTTTCGTAGGCCTGCTTCCAGTTTTGCGGCAGATCCAGCGCCAGGGCCGGCTCGTCCACCTGTACCCATTCGATACCCTGATCCGCCAGGCGGCGGAAGATTTCGCCATAGACGGCGACCAGGTTGTCCAGCAGCGTCAGCCGGTCGAAATCTTCTGCCTCGGCCTTGCTCAACCACAGCCAGGTGATGGGGCCGGGGATCACGGGCTTGATCTGCTGGTGTCCCAGGGCCTGTGCTTCGGTGATTTCCGCGAACAGCTTTTCGCTGCTGAGGGAAAACTGCTGACCGGGGCGTAGCTCGGGGACGATGAAATGGTAGTTGGTGTCGAACCATTTGGTCATCTCCCCCGCCGCCACGGGTTGGCCCTGGCTGTTCCTCCCCTGGGCGATGCAGAAAGTGGCGTCCGCGTGGCTGTGTCGGCTAAGATCGCCGAAGCGTCCGGGTACGGCACCCAGGAGCAGGCTGTGATCCAGGATATGGTCGTAGAACGAGAAATCATTCACCGGCAGATAATCCAGCCCCGCCTGCCGCTGTAGCCGCCAGTGTTTCTGCCGCAACTGCGCTGCTGTGTGGGCAAGCTCGTCCGCAGTGCAGTCCTTGTGCCAGTAGCTTTCCAGGGCGAATTTCAGCTCGCGCTGATGGCCGATGCGGGGGAATCCAAGATTGTGAATGATGTTCATGTGGCTGTGCCGGTAGTGAGGATTGGAAAGG
>JALWMK010000084.1 GCA_027083925.1 Sedimenticola sp.
GCGGATCTTGGAGGCTCCCTTCGGCTGAATCACAATGCGGCCAGCAGATGACCACATTGTGACTCACTGAAAGGACTTCAATTCCAATGCAGTACGCCAGGAGCCTGTCGGATTTAACTCTGTTCGACTTAGTAACTCAGCTTATCCTGATTGCCAAATAATTCCGCTATTCTCCTTACAGGATAACTAGCGAGCTTCCTGTTGCACCCCCCGTGAAAACAAATTGTAGAGTACGGGCAGTACGAACAGTGTCAGCAGCGTGCTGGAAGCCAGCCCGCCCACCACTACTGTCGCCAGTGGTCGTTGTACTTCTGATCCCACTCCATGGGACAGGAGCATGGGAATCAGCCCCAGGGCGGCAATGGCAGCAGTCATGAGCACCGGGCGTAGCCGTGACAGGGCGCCATCATAGATAGCCTTTTTCATTGGCTCTCCTGCCGCTGCGTTCTGATTGATGGCATTGACCATGACCACGCCATTCAGTACGGCTACGCCAAACAGGGCGATAAAGCCGATAGAGCTGGGCACGGACAGATACTGCCCTGTAAAGTACAGGGCGGCGATGCCGCCGATCAATGCCAACGGGACATTCAGCATGATCAGAAGAGCCTGCCCGACGGAATGAAAAGCGAAATACAGCAGCAGAAAAATCAGGCCCAGGGATAGTGGCACCACGATCATCAAACGCTGTTGGGCGCGTTGCTGGTTTTCGAACTGTCCGCCGAATACCACGGAATAACCGGGGGGAAGCTGGACATCGTCGGCAATGCGCTGGCGCAACTCGGCAACCAGCCCACCCATATCCCGGCCTTCCACATTGGACTGAATGACCACGCGCCGCTGTACGTCATCGCGCCGGATCTGTGGCGGCCCGGATTCGATGGCCACGTCAGCAACCTCACCCAGACGCACCCAAGCGCCGCCCGGCGCCTGAAGCACCAGTTGGCGCAAGGTTTCCACATCCTGGCGATATTCCTTTGCCAGGCGCACATAGATGTCATAGCGTTCATTGCCCTGTATGACCTGACCGGCTTCCATGCCGCCAATCCCGTTGGATACCAGATCCATTACCTGGGATACAGGAATGCCGTAGCGGGCCAGAATATCCCGGTTGGGGCGGATGGTCAGCTGTGCCTCACCAGCGATTTGCTCCATTTCCACATCTCGGGTGCCGTCCACCTCGCGTGTCAGCTGTTCGATGAGCTTGCCCTTTTCTGCCAGTACATTCAGGTCGGGTCCAAACAGCTTGATGGCAAGTTGTGCCTTGACACCGGAAAGCAGTTCATCCACCCGGGTGGCGATGGGCTGGGAGAAGGTGAGCAGTAGGCCGGGATGCATTGCAAGGGCTTCGGCAAATTTTTTCTGCAGGGCGAAGCGATCCCCGGCGCTGGTCCATTCTTCCACTGGCTTGAGACCCACATAGATTTCCACATTGGAAACAGGCTCCGGATCACCGCCGAGCTCTGCCCGTCCAATACGGCTGGAGGCGTAGGTTACTTCGGGAAAAGACATGAGCTGCTGTTCCAGCTTTGCTGCAACGCCCAGAGCAGTATCCAGGCTGGCCGATGGCGCCAGGGTAACCCGGATATTGATGGTGCCCTCTTCGAGTTCGGGTACAAACTCGGTGCCCAGTCGGGGGAGCAATGCCATGGCTCCCGCAAACATGCCAAGAGCAATCAGTACCACCACCCAGCGGGCTTTCATGGCGAAACGCAGGCTGCGTTTATAAGCCCACTCGATGGGGATGAATACTGGACTGTTGCGGTGTTTTACCGCCTTGCGAAAGGAAAATGTAGCCAGAGCGGGCATCACGACCAGTGCCACCACCAAGGATGTAATCATAGCCAGTACGATGGAAATCGCCATGGGCTGGAACATCTTTCCTTCCACGCCTTCCAGGGCGAACAGTGGTGCAAAGACCACGATAATGATAATGACCGCATAGAAGACGGGGCGTCCCACTTCCTTGGCGGCCTCCTGAATGCGCAACGCAATGCCATGGGCATCTCTTGCCGCATCATAGGGATCTTTATCGCCGGGTGCGATATCCCGATTGACCTTGTCCCGGTGTTCCTGATCCGGATGGGTAAGATGCTTGAAGATGTTTTCCATCATTACCACCGAGCCGTCCACCATCATGCCGATGGCGATGGACAGGCCGCCCAGCGACATGAGATTGGCGGAAAGCCCCCAATAGCTCATTGTAGCCAGGGCCATTCCTATGGAAAGGGGAACAGAGATCAACACCAGCAAAGTGGCGCGAATGTTGAGCAGGAACAGCAGCAATACAACGACGATAAGAATGAAAGCCTCTGCCAGAGCCTTGCTTACCGTATTTACGGCTTGCTCCACCAGATCAGACTGGTCATAGAAAGGCTCGATGGTAACGCCTTCCGGCAGGGCTTGCTGAATGGCGGGCAGGCGATCTTTGACCGCATCAATAGTCGCCTTGGTGTTGGCGCCCAGACGCTTGAGCACGATACCTGCCACCACTTCTCCCAGGGCCTCTGGCTGTCCCTGGTCATTTCGGCGGCTCATGGTTACAGCCCCCTGGCGGATTTCTCCGCCAAAAGCCACCTTGGCGATATCGCCGATACGAACCACCACGCCATCTTTTTCCTTGAGCGGGATGTTGCGGATGTCCCGGAGTCCATCTTCTCCTGCTCTTAGCCAGCCAACGCCGCGAATCACAAGTTGTTCTGCACCACGATCCAGGTACCAGCCGCCGGAGTTGCGGTTATTGTCCTCAATGGCCTGGGCAATGTCATCGATATGAACGCCATAGGACAGCTGCTTGTGTGGATCTACCTGAACCTGGTACTGACGGACTGCGCCGCCATAGGACAACACTTCGGTAATGCCGTCCACGGGCAGGAGCAGTAGTTTAACTACCCAGTCGTTGATGCTGCGCAAGGCAAGGGAATCGTATTTTTCATGATCGGAAGAACGAAGAATATACTGATAAACCTGCCCAAGGCCGGAGCTGTTTGGCCCCATTTCAGGCGTACCCACACCTTCAGGGATTTGTTCCCGTGCATCCTGCAGGCGTTCGAAAACCAGCTGGCGGGCAAAATAAATATCGGTGCCCTCCTTGAAAACCACGGTGATAACTGACAGGCCGGTCTTGGAGATGGAGCGCACTTCCTCCACATCCGGAAGCGCGTACATGACTGCCTCTATGGGATAGGTAATCAGCTGCTCCACTTCTTCAGCGGCCAGGCCTTCCGCCTCGGTATTGATCTGTACCTGCACATTGGTGACATCGGGAAAGGCGTCAAGATTGAGTTTTGGTATCAGCAGTCCCGCTGCAGCCAATACGGCGATCAGTCCCAGCACCACCAGCAGGCGGTTGGATACCGACCAGTCGATAATTCGATTGAGCATATGAACCTCCTAGTGGTTGTGAACTTCAAAGCCTGACTTGGCAAGCTCGGACTGAACGAAGAAAGCGCCTTTGGTCACCACCCGGGTTCCCGGTGCAAGGCCTTCTATAATCGCCAGGCCAGGAATATTTCTGACAATCCTTACTTCCCTGGGCTCATACTCGCCCGGGGCGCTTTCCACGAATACCTGCCAGTCGCCATCCGGGCTGCGCATTACGGCGTCTACGGGGAGTGAAATGGCCGGGTTGGAATTACCTACCTGGATTCTGGCAGTGACAAACTGCCCCGGATGCAGGTGGTCGCCGGGGTTGGGGATTTCCAGGCGCACAGCCATGGTGCGGGTGGTTTCATCCAGTGCATGGTGAATTTGAATAACCTTGCCAGAGATCCATTCATCGCCGTAGGAAATGCGCACCGGGCTGCCTATTTGCACCTGCCGCATAACATTTGGGTTGACTCTTGCTTCCACCCAGATGGTGGACTCGTCGGTAATCTCGAACAGTAAATCCCCTGGGTGGATCATCTGCCCGACGATGAAATCATCCTTTATCACTGTACCGCCCTGAGGAGACAGCAGGGTAAAGCTGCCATCTGCCTTGCTGATACTGGACTTGTTCACCAGTTGGTTGGTTTGTGCTTCCGTCATGCCATAGGCCAGCAGACGGGAGTATGCCTGTTGATAAGTAACTCGGCTTTCCAGATAGCGCTGTTCGGAGACCACCTTTTTCCCGAGCTTTCTTACTCGTTGCCATTCCTTTGCGGCAATCAGTAACGTTCCTTGTGCCTCTGCCATGGTGGCGCTGGACAACAGCACCAAGGGTTGCCCTTTTTCTACCTTGTCGCCAAGATAGACATGGCGCTTTACCACCTGTGCTTCAATGCGGGGCGTGATCTGGCTGGTCGCATAAATGTTGAGCAATACTTCACCGGGCGCTTCGATTTCCTCGGC
>JALWMK010000085.1 GCA_027083925.1 Sedimenticola sp.
GTCCCCAACAAACTTGGACTACATGCCCGCGCCGCCGCCAAACTGGTGAGCACCGCCACCAAGTTCTCGGCAGAAGTCTATCTCGAAAAAGATGACAACCGGATCAACGGAAAAAGCATCATGGGGGTGATGATGCTTGCCGCCAGCAAGGGAACAAGGATCACCGTCATTACCGATGGAAAGGATGAAGAAAAGGCCCTGAAGGCGCTGACCGAACTCGTCCGGAACGGCTTTGGAGAAGAGCAATGACGCTGGCGATTCAGGGCATTGGCGTCCACACCAACATCAGTACCGCCATCGGCAAGGCATTGATGCTCTCCAGGGGGAGCATCCAGGCCAAACCCGGCATGGTTCCGCAGGAAAAAATAGAAGCGGAAATCGAGCGTTTTTTCCGTGCCATAGAGCAGGCCGCCGGACAACTCCAGGACGTACGCAAGCAGATTCCCGAAGATACCCCCGCTGATATCCTCGAATTCATCGATACCCACCTGCTGATGCTGGAGGACAAGGCCATCTCCGAGGCGCCGGCACAGACCATCCGCGAGGAAGGCTGCTCCGCCGAATGGGCGTTGCAGCTACGGCGGGATCAGATGATGCGGGTATTTGAAGATATGGAGGACGCCTACCTGCGCACCCGCAAGGATGACCTGGATCATGTGATCAATCGCATCCTGCACATATTGCAGGGAGGGAAAAACAGTGACCCCACGGAAATTTCCGGACACATCATCGTCTCGGAAGACCTCACCCCGGCAGACGCCATCATGCTGCATCACCGCGGCGCAACAGGATTTGTCACCGAGTACGGCAGCCCCATGTCCCACACGGCCATTCTCGCCCGCAGCCTTGGCATTCCCGCCGTGGTGGGCGCCCACGGCGCTACCAGCCAGCTGCGTTCCGGGGAATTGGTTGTCATCGATGCACGGCACGGCAGCGTGCTGGCGGGTTGTGACGACAACTGCCTGCTGTTTTTCCACCAGCGGCTGGAGCAGGAGCTGGCGCGCCGCCATGCCCTGCACAACCTCAAAGATGCACCGGCGGTTTCTCTGGACGGACAGGAAGTCGAGCTGCTGGCGAATATCGAGCTAACCGAAGACACCGAAACCGCCATCGAAGGCGGCTGCCGCGGCGTGGGGCTGTATCGCACCGAATTCCTGTACATGAACCGGGAAGACCTGCCCACCGAAGAAGAGCACTTCCAGGCATACAAACAAGTGGTCGAGGGCATGCAGGAGCAGCCCGTCATCATTCGCACCCTTGATCTGGGGGCGGACAAGCAATGCGAGCACCAGCCGCAGCCTGCTTCCTGCACCAACCCGGCGCTGGGTCTGCGTGCCATTCGCCTGTGCCTGAAAGAAACCGGCATTTTCCGCACCCAGATTCGCGCCATCCTGCGGGTCTCCGCACTAGGAAACGTGCGCCTGATGATCCCCATGCTCACCAATTTGTGGGAGGCCAGACAGGCCAGGCAAATCATTGATGAAGAACTGCAGTCACTGCTGCACCAGGGTATCGAGATCAACCCGCAGCTCCCTGTGGGGGCCATGATTGAAACCCCGGCCGCAGCGCTGACCGCAGAGAGCTTTGCCCGGATATTCGACTTTCTGTCAATCGGCACCAATGATCTAATCCAGTACGCCCTGGCGGTGGATCGCGCAGACGATGGCGTCAATCACCTCTATGATGCCCTGCACCCTGCCGTCATCATGCTTATCCAGCAGGTAGTGCAAGCCGGCATCACCGTTGGCAAGCCCGTCGCCATGTGCGGTGAAATGGCAGGCACAGCAAAATACATCCCTTTGTTGCTGGGCATGGGCCTGAAAAGCCTGAGCATGCACCCGGCATCCCTGCCGGAAGCAAAACAATTGATCCGCAGCCTGAATATCACACACCTGGAGCAAAAAACGGCTGTGATCCTGCAAAATCTTCTGCACGAGGATCTGGAGCAAGCCGTGCAGGAACTGGGGGCGGATCAGCCCACCATCTGAGCTTATCCCCCGGAAGGTGATTCCGGCAGGCGGGACTCCCGGCTGGTTACCAGCCCCGGCGCCGCAACCGCCCCGGAACCCAGCCAGCTCATGTCATAGCGATGATAGGATCGGCCATAATCCTCGACAATCTGCCGTACATAGCGGCGGGTTTCCCGAAAGGGCGGCACCCCTTGGTATTGCAGCACCCGATGCTCCCCCGCGTTGTAGCCGGCCAGCACCTTGACCAGATCCCCCTTGAAATACGCCAACAACCAGCGCAGGTACGCCATTCCACCCCGAAGGTTCTGCTCGGGATCCCAGATGTCCACCACGCCAAAACGCATCGCGGTGGCAGGAATCAGCTGCATCAATCCAGAAGCGCCCTTCGGGGAACGCGCCCGGATATTGAATCCGGACTCCACACGGATCATGGACAACACCAGATTGGCATCCAGGTCATGTTCCCGGGACAGTTTTTCCACCAGGCGAACAATGGCCCGGCAATCCGGATCATTGCACCATTCCTGCAACCAGGGCAGGGTCGCCACATGGGAACAGCCGTTCTCCATGGTCTGCCCGCCTCCGATCATTTCCAGTATCCTTGCCGCCTGCTCGTCACCAGAAGCCGCTGCCTTTCCCAGCCAGTAGCGGGCGATATCATCATTTCGGGGCACACCTCGTCCGTTGGCATACATCCACCCCAGGTTGTGCCAGGCTTCCACCTGCCCTTGCGTGGCAGCCCTGCAATACCAGTCTCTTGCTTCCTCCGGAGATTTATCCACTCCTTCCCCGTACTCCAGCACCACCCCAAGGGAAAACTGCGCCTGGGCATCTCCTTGAGCAGCAAGGCTGCGCAAATCCTCCACTGGCAGCAACAACTCTACCGTACCGCCAGCCCCTGGCTGCAAAAGCAGCAACAACAGCAACCCGCTTTTCCCACTGCACAAGCCATTCATCCTGATAGTGAAAATCATTTTCTTGCTCCCGGCCTTCCTTGTCTCTTTGAATAGTATAGAGCAATCCTGCACCAAGGGCATCAGACCCGAATGGCACTTACTAGAGGAGTCGCTGACTCCTGCTGACCTGAACCCACGGATTCAGGTTAAAGATCTCATTGTTCATCATTCCGGCACGGGCCGGGATGCCCTTGGTTTTTTGGCTTTCGCGGCTCCGGGCAATCCGAAACACTCCACTGGCATTGGTTACTGTTTCATCAGCATGTCGCCCGCCAGGGTGCTTATTCCCGGCAGTTGCTCAAAGCAAGTCAACCGGGCCTGCTCGACAAACCCTTGCATATAGGGTTTATCGCTGTCGCTCCGGCGCATCACTACATACAAGGTTCCCCATACGCCCTGCGCTCCCATGGGCAGGAAGCACAGGCGGGGGTTCCCCGCGTATTCATCCAGCGCCCAGCTGGGGAGTACCGTCACGCCGCGATTGCTGGCAACCAGCTGCAGGATCATGGGGGTTAGCTCCACATGGCGCACCGCCGCCGGCTGGATACCCGCCGGATGCAGGAACAGGGAGAATACATCCAGCCTGCCCTGCTCCACGGGATAGGTGATCAGGGTTTCCGGCTGCAAATCCTGGGGGCATACCCGCTCCCGCTCCGCCAAAGGGTGGTCTGTGGAAACGGCCAGCCACGATTCGTAGCCGAACAGGGGCTGAAACACCAAAGCAGGCTCGGGCAGCAAGTCCGAGCTGATCACCAGATCCACCCGCCCGGATTTGAGGGCGGGCAAGGGGGTGAAGCTATGCCCGAGCGTCAGGTCCAGCTCCACTTCCGGCCAGCTTTCCCGGTACAGATCCAGGGTGGGCATCAGCCACTGGAAGCAACTGTGGCACTCGATGCCGATATGCAGCCGCCCTACCACTCCCTGGGCCATGCGCGACAGTGAATACTCACATTCCTGCACCCGGGGAACGATGGCGCGGGCCAGTGCCAGCAGCTTCTCCCCGGCGGCACTGAATTGCAGGGGGCGGCTTTTGCGCTGAAACAGGTTGGCGTCGAAATGCTTTTCCAGTCCCTTGAGCTGGTGGGACAAGGCAGACTGGGTAAGGTGCAATTGCCTGGCGGCGGCGGTGAGGCTGCCCGTTTCCGCCAGGGCGAGAATGCTGCGCAGGTGGCTGATCTGGATATACATGAATATTTCTCATGTTTTTGTGATTATTTATCAATTGTACTCTTGTTTATTCTGAAACAGAATGCAACCTTTCCAATCCTCACTACCGGCACAGCCACATGAACATCATTCACAATCTTGGATTCCCCCGCATCGGCCATCAGCGCGAGCTGAAATTCGCCCTGGAAAGCTACTGGCACAAGGACTGCACTGCG
>JALWMK010000086.1 GCA_027083925.1 Sedimenticola sp.
GTGTGCGTGCGGTGGAATGCGCAATGGCCGCCGAGCCGATCCCGGCCTCACTGGAGAATGCCGCCCGCTTGAAACCCTGGACAATCACGCCAATCAAGGCACCCAGTCCGGCCTCCATGCTGAATGCGCTGGAAAAGATCAGACCGAGAACCTCCGGCACCCTGTCGGCATGGGAAAGAATGATCCAGCCCGCCGCAAGCAAATAGATCACTACCATGGTAGGAACAATTGCTTCCGCAACATGGGCAATACGGCGAATACCGCCGATAATGACCACACCCACCAGAAAGGCCATTGTTACCCCGAACACCCAGGGTTCTTCTGCCAGGTAGGGAATCTGCTGCTTGACCGCACTCAGGGATTGACTGACCTGGAAAGCATTGCCCCCGCCCAGCGAGGCGCCAATGGTGAGAACGCAGAACAAAACTGCCAGCCCCTTGCCAAAGCGTTTCCAGCCCAGGTCTGCAAACCCCCTTGACAAATACTCCATGGCACCACCCATGACATGGCCATCGGGGCGGATTTCACGATACATCTGTGCCAGACTGGCCTCGGTAAATTTAGTGGTCATCCCCAACAACCCGGCAACAATCATCCAGAAAGTAGCCCCGGGGCCGCCAATGCCGATGGCAATTGCCACCCCGGCGATATTACCCAGACCAACGGTTGCAGACAGGGCCGTGGTCAACGCCTGGAACGGAGAAACCTCTCCCACATCATCCGCACGGCTGTATTTACCCCGCAGGATCGCCACGGAATGCCCCAGCAGGCGGAAATTGATAAAGCCCATTTTTACGGTAAGAAAAACGGCGCCGGCAACCAGCCAGGCAACGATAAAGGGGAACTCGGCTTCTCCGGGAAACACATCAAAAAACAACACCGTATCCAGCCAGCCATTGAGCATGCCCAAGGCGTTGTTCAGCGTTCCTGCCGCCGCCTCTTCCTGTCCGGCAAGCGCACCGCCAGCCATCACCGCGAGCAATAGCCACACACCAGCACCAACAATATTTCTGCTCACAAGCTTTCTCCCGCAATTCGGTTCTCATGCCGGCCTGCCACGGGTTACAATTGTCCTATGGCGAAAAAGACCAAAAACAAGGGCGGCAAAGGTAATACCATTACCCTGAACAAAGCCGCCGGGCATGAATTTTTTATTGAACAGCGCTTCGAGGCAGGCATCGCCCTCGAAGGCTGGGAAGTGAAGAGTTTGCGGGAAAACCGGGTGAATCTCAAGGAAAGCTATGTCTTGGTCAAGGATGATGAGATCTGGCTGTTCGGCGCACACATCACGCCATTGCCTACTGCATCGACACATATCAACCCCGACCCCATCCGTACCCGCAAGCTGCTGCTGCACCGCCGGGAGATCGACATGCTGCGCGGACAAGTGGAGCGCAAGGGCTACACCCTGGTTCCCACAGCCATGTACTGGAAGCGCGGGCGCGTCAAACTGGAAATTGGCCTGGCCAAAGGCAAAAAGCAGCATGACAAGCGTGCCGTCTCCAAAGACCGGGATTGGCAACGGGAAAAAGCACGATTGTTCAAACGCGGCTGATCCGCATCAACCGCCAGCGTCAAAAAAAGCGCGATAATTATTCTTCTGCACCAAGACAGAAGCAGGATTCAAACCATGGAAAACCAGCTCATAGAAATCGACGGCCAGCAATTGACCGCGGATGAACTTGTCGAAAGA
The DNA here is from genome assembly GCA_027083925.1 of Sedimenticola sp. Lineage (GTDB taxonomy): Bacteria > Pseudomonadota > Gammaproteobacteria > Chromatiales > Chromatiaceae > Thiolapillus. The sequence continues at coordinate 1,694 of JALWMK010000086.1, forward strand.
TACAAGGCTGTAAAAAATGCGAAACAACAGCTGGGCAAGGCCGCAAAGAAGGCTCTTTTGCGCCGCCGCCAGGAACAATCGCTCAAGCCCTATCAGGCCGAGCTAATCAAGATGCAGCAGTTTATGGACAATACCGGCAAGCGCATGATCATTCTGTTCGAAGGGCGCGATGCATCGGGCAAGGGCGGTACCATACGCCGGGTTACCCGCTACATGAACGAGAAGCACTACCGGGTTGTCGCGCTGGGAAAACCCACCAACGAGCAGCGCAGCCAGTGGTTTTTCCAGCGTTACACTACCCAGTTTCCCCGCGGGGGTGAAGTGGTGCTGTTTGATCGCAGCTGGTACAACCGCGCCATGGTGGAACCCATTTTCGGTTTCTGCACCTCGGAAGAGTACAAGAACTTCATGCGCGGCGTGAGCGGCTTTGAAAAAGACCTGGTGCGCCAGGGAACCATTCTGGTGAAACTCTATTTCAGCGTCACCAAGGAAGAACAGGAACGCCGCTTCGAGCGCCGCAAGACCGATCCCCTGCGGCAATGGAAACTAAGTGAGGTTGACGTACAGGCCCAGGAGCGCTGGGATGATTTCACCACCCAGAAATACGAAATGCTGAAAAAGACCCACACCACCCACGCGCCCTGGACAGTGATCCGTTCCAATGACAAATACCTGGCCCGCCTGAATGCCATGAAAGTCATTCTCAACGCCGTACCCTATGACCGTAGCGAATCCGAACTGGATTTTGTTCCCGACCCGGCCATTGTCATCTCCGGGGCCAGGGAAGTGGAGATCATGGAGGCGGAACGCCTGCGTAAAGGCAAATTCAGCTCCTGATGCCAGCTCTGGAACTGGTGCTTGCCTCGACGTCACCCTTTCGCAAGGAGCTGTTGAGAAAGCTGGGGCTGCCCTTCTCCACCGCAGCGCCGGATACCGACGAAAGCCCGCAGCCCGATGAGCCGCCCCGTTCACTGGTGCAACGCCTTGCCCAGGAAAAAGCCAAAACAGTTGCGGCACAATATCCCCAGGCACTGGTTATCGGCTCCGATCAGGTCGCCTGTCTGGACGGGCATATACTGGGAAAGCCCGGAAACCGGGAAAACGCCATTGCCCAACTCGCTGCCATGTCGGGAAAGGCCGTCAGTTTCCACACCGGCTTGTGCCTGTACAACAGCAAAAGTGGTAGCACACAGGTGCTTTGCGAAGATTTTCTGGTGCATTTCAGGAACCTTGGTAGCGAGCAGATCGAACGCTATGTGAATGCGGAAAAGCCCTTCAACTGCGCCGGCAGTTTCAAGTCGGAAGGGCTGGGTATCACCCTGTTCCACAAACTGGAAGGTGATGATCCCAATGCCCTCATCGGACTGCCCTTGATCCGCCTGGTGGAGATGCTGGCGCTGGAGGGTATCGAACTGCCCTGAATGCTATGTCTGCTGTGCCCCGGCAAGCCAGTCGGGAATATGCTGCAAATCCTCTACTACCGTCAGCGCCCCATATTCCCGCAGACGATCCGGGCTATGTACGCCAAAACCAACACCGATAGCATCGCTGCCTGCATTGGCGGCCATCTGCATGTCATATTCCGTATCACCAATCACCAGCGCCTGCCCGCTCGCCACACCCAGATGATCCAGCACATCCAGCAGGAGTTGCGGATGTGGCTTGGAAAATGCCTCATCCGCACAGCGGGTGGCCTGAAAGAACGTCCCCAGGCCACTGTGTTTCAGCTCCATATCCAGACCTTGGCGGCTTTTTCCCGTGGCCACGGCGAGGAAATAGTCCCGAAAGGCCAGTTCTTCCAGCAACTCACGGGCGCCGGGAAACAGGGGTGAAGGCTCCCTGTCTTCCCTGAGAAAATGCTTGCGATACTGTTGCGCCAGGGCATCCACCTCGGCATCTGAAGAAGCGGGAAACAGGCTGGCAAGCGCCTGATGCAGACCCAGGCCGATGACATTCTTGGCGCGCTCCCGCCCGGGTTCTGCAATTCCCAGATCCCTTGCGGCCATTTGCAGGCAATTCACTATGGTTGCTTCAGAATCCATGAGGGTGCCGTCCCAGTCAAATACGATCAGTTCATACATCGAGTGTATCCAGTACAGTTTGCAATTCGGCCGGCAGGGGTGCTTCAAAGGCATAGCCTTGTTCCCGCTCCGGCCAGGGGAACCTGAGGCTCGCCGCATGCAGGAACAGGCGCTTCAATCCAAGCCTGCGATATTCACGATTCAGATGCTCATCACCATACCTTTCATCCCCAAGAATCGGCGTACCGAGAGATTGAGCATGCACCCGAATCTGGTGGGTGCGCCCGGTTTTGAGCACGGCTTCCACCAGCATCGCCTGGGCAAAATGCTTCCGTACCCGAAATTCCGTGTGCGCATCCTTACCCTGGGCATCCACGCGCACCACTCGTTCGCCACTCTTGAGGGTGTTCTTCTTCAGCGGCAATTTGACCTGTTGCCGATCCTTGTCCCAGTGACCGGCAAGCAACGCCAGATAGCGTTTTTGCACTCTCCCTTCCCGCTGCAACTGCTGCAGGGTTCGCAATGCGCTGCGTTTTTTCGCCAGCATCAGGCATCCCGAAGTATCCCG
>JALWMK010000087.1 GCA_027083925.1 Sedimenticola sp.
TTGATTCAGACCATGGGCCGTGCCGCACGCAATGTACGGGGCAAGGCGATTCTGTATGCAGACCGTATGACAGGTTCCATGAAACAGGCCATCGCAGAAACTGGACGCCGCCGGGCAAAGCAGATAGCCTTCAACAAAGAACACGGCATCACGCCAAAAACCATCCAGAAGAAAATCTCGGATATTATGGAGTCTGCATACCCTGGTGGCCAGAAAACAGCCAGGGAATATGCCCGGGTATCAGAAGAAGAGGCAGCCTATGCCAGGCTCTCACCTGCGCAGCTGGCGAAAAAGCTCAAAGCGATGGAAGAGGCCATGTATCAGCATGCTCGCGACCTGGAATTTGAAGAAGCCGCCCGTGTGCGGGACAAGATCAAGCACCTGAAAGAGTTGGGGCTGGTATATTATTGACCCGGCAACAATAGATGCCATATTCAGCCACTGTGCGCTGGTTCGCAGATGCCCGATTGCCGGGGGCGGCCAGGCTTTCATCAATTAAGGATAAGGGGATGACAATAATGCCGAATGACCGTGCCTGCCCATTGTGTTCATCAGAGCAACACAAATTGCTTCCACGCTATAGTCTGCAACACTGGCTTATCGCAGCCTGCCGGAGTTGTGCATTTGTCTATCTGCGCAATCCAGTCGATTATGGACAGCTCATGTCTGAGCATGCCTGGGAAAAAAGCAGCAAGCGGGAGCGCGCCCGGCGTCAGCGGGAGCGACCCATCCTTAACCGCATCAGCCGCGCCACCCGCTTCCGCTTCAAGCTGCGTAAAAACCGCAATAAATTGCTGCTCGATGTCTTCGGCCCGGGAAGCAGGGTGATTGATGTTGGTTGTGGCCGTGGCAGGTTGTTACCCGAGTCCATCATTCCTTTCGGCATTGAAATATCTCCGGTGCTGGCGGAAACAGCCGACAACGCCATGCGAGAACGGGGAGGGTATTGTGTACATGCCCCGGCAATTGAGGGATTAGGCACCCTGGAGGCGAAAACCTTCGATGGTGTGTTGCTCAATTCCTTTCTGGAGCATGAAATCAGACCCTTGCCGCTGCTCAAGGAGGTTTTCCGGGTGTTGCAGCCAAACGGCAGGGTCTATATCCGGGTGCCCAATTTCGGGTCGCTGAACCGCAAGTTGCTGGGAGCCAGGTGGTGTGGCTTCCGCTATCCAGATCACGTCAACTACTTTACCCCCGCCAGTTTGAAAGCGTTATGCCACCGGGCGGGCTTTCAGATGCTTCTGGTCAACCGCCTGAATATTCATCTGGATGACAATATCAAGGCGGTGCTCAACCCCCTTTGATCGTCCTGGGGTATTTGACCTGGAACAGGGTTCAGGGCGCCTCTATTCATTCTGTTTGAGCAGATTCGTGCAAGAGGGCAGTGAGAACAAGGCGAAGATCGCAGCAAATGCCCCAGGGCAGCTTCTCTTGCGCAAGCGTAATTCACCTTGTAGCAGGCGATTTGCAAGATTTTCAACGCTTCCGCTCCCAGCGTACGCCCTCACCTACCTCCCTGTAGACGACAAAGTTATCGCTGCCCTCATGTGCGTAGATGCCAATCATGAAGTAATAGAGGTGCCCTTCAGTTCTTTTCCGCGACAATGTAGGCAATCCAACCGGCGTCAGCGTCTGCTTCCGTTGCGGTGTAATACTCCCCGTCAGGTTCGCCGTCTTCATCCCAGCCTTGCCAGTAGACAGATGCCCTGAAGCCAACTTCATGCAGCAGATCCTGTATTTCCGGTAAGGTCCAAAGGCGCCAGTGATAGACAAACGCCCGATCCAGGCGGGAACCATCTGCAAATGCAAAATGTATGCAACAAGTCAGGTCATGGTTGATCGGGTTGAAGTGGGTCTGCTCCCAGATATAGGTGATATCGCCAGCGTCGGTTTCCACTTCCCGCTCTTCCGCGATTTCACAGAAGCTGTCATATCCACCGTAAATATCGAGAAAAAAGATCCCGTCGTCTTTTAGTGTGCGATAGGTGCGTTGAAAATAGGATTTGAGGGTACCCCTGTCCTTGAACAGCCAATAGCTGAAATTCATTGCAGAAATAATATCGGGCTGTTCGGTGTCTGCTGCAAGCACATCGCCGTTGATCAGATGAACGCGTTTTCGTTCGGAAGCGTGCAGGTCGGCCAGATTGTTGTTTTTGCTCCATTTCAGGACAGATTTATTCAGATCGATGCCGATAGCTCGGTTGTTCTTGTGTCGCTTCACCCATTCGCAGCAGACGTTTGCTGTGCCGCAGAAATCCTCGCGCAAAAGGCGTGCCGGTTTGTTGCGTAGGCTCTTGTAGGTGTCAGCGACAAAATCTACTTCCGACTCGGAACACTGAACCGACAGCTCGTACAGTTCGTGGATATCGGCCTGTTCAGCGAGGCTGGGTTTTGCATTTCGTTTCATTGCACAGGAGATGGGTAGTGAGAAGATACAGAACTATACTGAATCTTCCCTGTGATGGGAATTCGCCTGAAAAAAACGTGGGAACATGCGCCTGGGCATTGCGCTGGCGCTCGAAGTGGTTTAACCTTCGCCCCCTGTTTTGCAACGGAGCGGCAAAGCGAAAAACTGGAGAGGTGTCCGAGTGGCTGAAGGAGCACGCCTGGAAAGTGTGTGTACGTTAATTGCGTACCGAGGGTTCGAATCCCTCCCTCTCCGCCATAGTTTTTAAGATGGTGGATGGCTAAGGGCTTAGCTCTTGGTCTATCCGCTATGCTTGTTCAACTATGATCATTGCGAAGCGATGATCCTCTTCCCTGGCTTCTTGTGCCTCTGCGCCAACACAAGACGACCCACTTGCTTTTATACCCCAATTGATGTAGGGGTTCAATCTAAATCTGTGGCCAGGAAGCCACCCTGGTTCGATTGCCGGTTCTCTATGTACAACAGATAGCGGGATGGTTCAACATCACGGGCTGTCCATCACCCCGATGTGTTGCCGCCGGTGGCTCAGGCGACCCTGCCGGAAATGAGGAGCCTCAGCCGAAGACACCGGTGGGCGCACCCGCCCCAACAGGGACAGACCGAAGTGGGTGCTCAGGACTGCCTTATCGTGTGAGGACGGTACAGTCGGGTATACCTTCTTGAACGGCCGACAGCAGAAGAAACAGATAGATGGAATATCAGGGAGCTGTTTCTCCATGGCAGTAGTTGGCCCATGCCTGCATGAGTGGGCGTCTTTTTTCCAGCAAATCACTTCGTTGGTAGGCGGCCTCCACCTTGTTTCGAAGTACATGAGCAAAAGCGGACTCCGCAAGTTCTCTTGGAAAATCGGTCTGTTCTGCGCACCAGTCCCGGAATGTGCTGCGGAATCCATGCGGAACATAGGGACCTCGACTTCCTTTTATACCGTATCCCAGATCCCTCATGAACTTCAGCATGGCCATATTGCTGATATGCTTGCCGTGGCGAATGGATGGGAACAGCCAGCCTTTTCTTGCGGGCAGCTTGTCCAACAGGGATAGCGCCTGTGTAGACAAAGGCACGCGGTGTTCCCGCTTTGCTTTCATGCGATTGGCCGGGATGACCCATATGCTTGCCTGCGTGTCTATTTCTTCCCAGCTTCCACCGATCACTTCGCCGGTTCGTGTTGCTGTCAGGATCAAGAACTGCAGCGCCAGCGATGAGGTGCTGTTTCTGGCTTTCAGTGTATCCATGAAGGCGCTGATTTCCTGGTACGGCATGGCCGGATGGTGCCTTGGTTGAGCGATCTTGGATTTGTTTGGCAGCAGGTGCTCGATATAGCCCCGCCAGATAGCCGGATTTGGTCCGTCGTGATAGCCATGCACGATCGCCCACGACAAGATGTTTTCTATACGTCCCTTCAAACGGCTTGCTGTTTCTGTTTTGGTGTACCAGATGGGTTCGATGACTTCCAGAACGAGTTCGACATCAATTTGATCCACCGGCAGTTGACCAAACACGGGGCTGCAATACGTCTTGATGGTGGCCCGCCACTGCTCCGCGTGTTTCTTGCTCTTCCATTCGTGGGATTTTGCCTCGATATAGGCTTCAGCGCACCGGTTAAACGTCCAGATGCCGGCATCATCCTGCTCTTCTGTTTTGTCGTGATATTTGGGGTCTACGCCCCTGGCCTTCATGGCTCGATAGGTGGCTGACTGTTTGCGGGCATTTTGTACGGTTATGTTGGGCGGGCTGCCCAGGTCTATTTCCTGGTCAGTACCATTGAATCGATACCGGTATACCCATCGCCGGGAATTGTCTTTGGAAATGATGAGCCACAAACCACCGCCATCATAGAGCCTGGCCGGTCCGT
>JALWMK010000088.1 GCA_027083925.1 Sedimenticola sp.
AGGACAGCTCTGGCATTGGCATGTTTGCTTCTGTAAGCAGGCAGGCATAGCGGTTTTCCGCCAGCAGCGCCCTTTCTTTCAATAACTGCTCACCACTGACGGGAACATCTGGCGAGGGGGTGAGCACTCCTGCTACTTTGAGGGCATAGGCCTGTTCAAAATATTGCTGGGTATCGAAATAGGCCAGTACCACGTCGCCTTGCAGCCCGCGATAGCCGTATTCGAGCTGACGATCCAGTTTGGCGACTTTGCTGTACAAGGCATCGCGGTTGCGCTTGTACAAATGGCTGCGTGCGGGATCGAGGGTCATCAGTTCCCTGGTGAGCAGGTTGATGAGAAGGATGGCGTTGCGGCTGTCCAGCCAGAAATGCGGGTCGCGGGCGTTGTCGTCCTGCCGTTGCGGCAGAATTTTGAGTTCGGGGCGATCCAGCAAGGTAACGATGCGAGGATCCTCCGGTGTTTGCCCCAAGGGTTCCACCAGGAATTTTTCCAGCTCCGGCCCCACCCACACGATCAGGTCGGCGGTCTTCAGGCTTTGCTTTTGCTCCGGCGTCAAGGTCTGGCCATACGGGGTCTTGCCGGTTTCAACGAGCAGCTCCGGCTCTCCCGCACCTTTGAGCAGGCCGCTCAATATGGAATGCACGGGTTTGATGCTGACCACCACCCGCAGCTGATCCTCTGAGGAAGAAGCCGGGCCAGAGACAAAAAACAGCAGAAATGCCAGCATGGCTGGAATGATAAAGTGGCTTCTTTTCATACAGGCGATTTCCATTACTTGTCAGGAGATTGCAGTTCAGGGGAAAAATTCTGATTCAGATGCTGAATTGCAGCTTCCAGATCCGCAGCAAATGCGTCCGGTGCGGGGCAAGCGGCCTTCGAGGCGACAAATTCCCGGTAGGTCTGATCTGTGACCGCCTCGAAAGTCCGGCCCAACTCCCTGCGTTTGGGCAAGGCCTGCACCAGGGCTTTCTTGATGGTCTTGACCTGGTCGAAATAGCGGCAGCCCAGGGCGATGCCGTTCAGCTTGCCCATTTTCTCCAGGCTTTGGGTCTGTTTCTCTGTAGTAGCCTGGGCCTGGAAGCTCCATAGCAGCAACAGCGCCAGAATCAGTTGTGTACTCTTAAACATGTGTGAACCAGAACAGGTATGAAAATTGATAGCCGGAAGTATACGCCATTTTGCCCCAACCGGGCTGCAGGTGGTCATTTGTTCCCCCGCCGGGTTAATACTTCACGCAAGACTTATGTTCTTGGGGGCTGTGGTCAGGTGCCGCTGCGGGAGGGCCGGAACAGGGAAAACAGGCGTTGCAGCAGTGATGGTGCAGCCTTGTCCGGCTCTTCCCGGACGGCAGCTTTTTGTACGGTATGGCGCTGAGTCTGCTCTGGATGCTCCCGAAGCCTCTTTTGATAACGCTGCGCCGACATGAGGAAAATCTTCAGCTGCCCCAAGGTAAACGGTTTGCACAGGAAGCGGAAGATCTGGCCTTCGTTGATCATTTCGATGAGGCGGCTCGAATCGGCCTTGTCGACAATCAGGATCGACAGGACTTGCGGGTGGTTGGCCTTGGAGTCCTTGATGAATTCAAGATCCTCCTTTACCTTCTCGCCAGGCATGGCCACGATAATGCTTACGTCGTGCTCTTCCAGGTAGTCCATGGCCTCCTGCGGGCGGCTTGCAGAAATGATTCTCGATTTCCTGCCCACCAGGCCTTCGAGCATCACTTTCAGCTCGTCCTGGGGGTTCAGGGCCAAGATGGTGGGAACCGTATCGTCATCGGCAACTGTGGAGGCTCCCCTTGCCGCTTCACGTTCGGCAGTGCGGTAGAGGTTGCTGGAAATGTCGGCAGCCAGCTTGACGGTTTCGATCAGCTCGTCATTTTTCCATGGCTTGGTGATATAGCGGAATATCTCGCCCTTGTTGACCGAATTGACCACAGCGGATAGATCGGAGTACCCCGTCAGCAAAACCCGTGTGGTGTTGCCCGACAGCTGTTTGGTCTTTTCGAGAAGCTCCACGCCGGTCATTTCCGGCATGCGTTGATCAGACAGGATGACGTGGATGCGGTTGCTTCTGAGGATATCCAGCGCCGCTGCGCCGCTGTTGGCGAGATGAGTGTGAAAATGGGGTCTCAACAGGCGATCCAGGGTACGAACGATCCTGGGTTCATCATCAACGATCAGCAGATGCGGTTTGTTGTCCATTTCGCCTATTCGCCAGTCTTCCACTGGGATTCTATCCGTATGGCCGCCAAATTGCTACAGGCAGGATCATTTTCCGGCATCCCGGAAGATTTGTTTACTCTGCCTCGGGATGGCGTTTTACCGGAAGGGTGAAGATAAAATTCGTGCCCTTGCCCACGATAGACTTGATGAACACCTTGCCGCCATGGGCGGTGACAATGCGGCGGACGATGGCCAGCCCCAGCCCGGTGCCCTTGCCTACATCCTTGGTGGTAAAGAAAGGTTCGAATATCTTGCTTCTGGTTTTTTCGTCGATACCCAGTCCGGTGTCCATGACGCTGACCAGTATGTGGCCTTTCTGCTCAATCGCCTTGATGGTGATCGAGCTTTTGTCATGCCCTGCCGCTTCCACGGCATGGGCGGCGTTGGTGATCAGGTTCATCAGCACCTGATTGATTTCAGCGGGCGAGCCATAGACTTTGGGCAGGTCTTTCAGGTTGGTGGTGATCCTGGTTTCCGGCGGAATCTCTTTTTGCGCCATTTTCAGGGCGCTGGTTACACACTGCCCGATATCGAACCAGTCCTGGGGAGAACGGTCCTTGCGGGTAAAGTCGCGCAGATCATTGGTCACATGCTGGATCTGCTGGACGCCTTCCTGCATATCATCAATGATTTCCGGTAGTTCATCGAGCATGGCTTCTTCCTTGACGTTCTGCACGAGAGCGCCAAAATTCTCCAGCCGGGCGTTTATCTGCCCACTGTCTTTTGTTTCTCTCAAGTCTTTTTTCAGGGTGACAAATTCACTCATCAACAGCTGCATCTTTTCCATGCCGCTGTGCAGCACCTGGAGATTGCTGTCCAGATAACCCAGGGGGGTATTGATTTCATGTGCCACCGTGGCTGCCATGTTGCCCATTCCGGCCAGGCTGCTGTCCAGGTTTTTGTCTACCAGGGAGCCACTGGCCTTGGCGGCCGCCTGTTCGATCTCTTCTGTGCGTTCGGCGACACCTTTTTCCAGCCGACCGTCAAACTGCCGTGCGGTGAGCCACAACAAGAAGGCGCTGATCAACCCGGCAATGGCCAGCAGTGCCGCCCATACAAGCGTCAGCCGGTAGGTTTCGAGACGCTGGGCAAGCGCCTTCTCCCGGGCTTTCTCGTGATAGGACTTGTAGAGCGAGATCAGTTCATCACCTACCTTGCGTGCATTCTGCGTGGCTACATCGTTGATGCTGGCGTTGAGCTGGATCTTGCGCTCTACCAGCACCCTGGCATGGGAGATGAAATTTCCCAGGGGGTTGACGATTTCTTCCGGGAAACTCATCAACTCCTCGTTCATTTTGCTCAATCCCATCAGCAGCCGCATTTGTGTGCCTTCGTCCGGATTTTGCAGGAAAGCATTGGTTCGGTCGAAAATGACGGTAATGCGCTGGGCCTGTTCCTGGTCGCCCAGCTGGCGCAATCTTGCGGTGAGGGTTTGTGAGGCCAGAGGCAGATATTTTATGGAGTTGCGCACCACGGCAAAATTGGATTTAAATTGCTCGATCGACTCTTCCTTGCTTTCGGTGAGCAGCAGGAAGCGGTTGAGTTTGTTCTTGACCGCATCCGGTACCTCGTCGGAAGAAAGATCGCCAGTGGCCAGCCGGTTTCTCAGCTCACGCACCCGGGGCAGGAAAGAAGCCACCTGGTCGAAATCGGAATTCGGTGTGGTGTAGGCCTGCAACGTCGCAAGACTCCAGCTCGCGTCCAATGCCTGCAGGTTTCTTATATCTTCAATATTCTCCGCATAGGCATCCTGCCCCTGCTGCGGCTGGAGTTTTTCCAGGTTGAGGCCAAGCATGGCGCCGAATGCAACAATCGCCAGGAGAAGAAGGATTCCTGCTATTTTCTTCATTTTTCCATCTCCGGATGCTCACCCGCCAGGGTCTTGATGAAAGCCACCAGAGCCTCTTTGTCCTCGTCCGGTGCTTCCCGTCCCAGCTGGAACTTGAACATGATGTCAACCGCTTCACGCAACGTCTTGGCGTTGCCATCGTGCAAATAAGGCGGCGTAAGCGCCGCCATGCGCAGACTGGGCACCTTGAATGAATGCCGGTCCATCTCGTTGCCGGTCAAGTTGAATCTTCCCATGTCTGATTTTTGAATATTGCCGCGCTGCTTGAAATAGGAATTAACCGCCCCGAACACCTGAAACATGTTTCCGCCAACCGCCATGCCCTGATGACAGGAAATGCAGCCATAGCTTTTAAAAAGCTCGTAGCCCTGCCTTTCCTGTTCATTGATCGCGCTTTCGTCTCCCCGCAGATACTGATCAAAGCGGGAGTTGGGCGTGATCAGGCTGTGTTCATACTCGGCGATTGCATTTTTGACATTCTTTCTTTTGATCCCGTCCGGGTAGATTTCTTTGAACAGGCCGGGGTATTTGGGGTCATCGTACAGCTTGGCCAGCACATTGGCCCATTGGCTACCCATTTCCACGGGATTCTGCACGGGACCGTCCACCTGCTCCTCCAGGGTTTCCGCCCGGCCATCCCAGAACTGGCGAAACAACAATCCGCTGTTGAAGACTGTAGGCGCGTTGATGTTGCCTTTCCGTCCCTGTATGCCGGTGGAGACCTTTTGCCGATCCACGCCTCCGGTTTTCAGGCTATGGCAGCTTGCACAGGAGATGGTGTTGTCTTTCGACAACTGCGGATCATGAAACAGCAATCGCCCCAAAGCGACTTTTTTTTCATCGACCTCCACGGTGAGGGGAATAGGCTTGATCGGCTCATTGCGCAGGGGTTCACCCGCAGTTGCAACGCCAGCAGCAACCAGGCCGAACAGAAGGCCAGCGGCATGCCGGAGCAGCGCTTTCCTTGTATTGGATGTGGATCGCTTTTCTTGTGTCATGCTGGGTGTCTTCATATCGCTTGATTCAAAAAGCCGGGCACCGGGCCTGTGAGCGCAATGAAAGATGTGGCGTGTGATTGCCAAAGATGGCCGAAGTGTATTGCAGAAAAATGCCCCAAAAAAAGGGCGCGCTTTTCTCAAAAGCTGTCCCGGCTTCCATGCATCATACCCCCGTAATTCTAAGGTTTCATCATATTGCCAATACCCCGGCCAAGGCAAGCGGCGTCTGTGCATTCTGTGGCGCACTCTCTATTTTTCGCCTTTTCCCGCCAAATTTTTCCTCTTTTTGGCTTGTCTCAAGCCGGGCTGCGATATGCCCTGAGGTTCGCCGTGGTTTCCACGAAGCGTATCTCACCCTTTCCAGCCAGGGAGTAACAGGGCGGGAACAGCCCCAGCAGCAGTGTTCGCAGCAATTCAGCCATTGCGAATCAGCTCATCCATACGCTGTCTGGCCTGCTCCCAGGCCTTGCCGCTGTTTTTTCCTTCCGCCATCAGCTCCATCAGGGAATACGCCAGCTGGCGCCCTTCCTGATCCAGATCCCGCAGCTTGGTCAGTTTGAACAGGCAGCCTGCCGCTTCATGCTCCAGGGTATTTACCAAGGCGTACAGGGTCAGGGATTTGGCGCAATGGGGGGAAGATTCTATCTGCCGCAGTATCGCATCCGGTACAGAATTTGACATATTTGCTCCATATGGCCATGCTCGGAGTACAAATTACAGGATGTTGCGCCTATCATCCACAAATAATAGCCCTGGAGGAACCGGCAATGCCCCATTACAGACTCTTGGTCATTACCGCCAGCCTTTCGCTGTCAACTGGCGGCCTGATGGCTGCCGCATCGCAGCATGAAGACCAATTTCAGCTGTTAACCAGAGAAGAGGCTTCCAGCCTGGCGCAAAAGCTGTCCAGCATGGAGGGGCAGGAGCGCGAGCGCCTGCGCCAGGCGGAATACACCAGATTGAAACAAAAGGCGGAACAGGCTGGCTATGAAATGCCGGTGCTGGCAGTACCCGCAGCAACCCCCCAGCCAACCCCGGCAGATGCCGCCATAGTAGAAACGGTTGATGCAAATGAATCGGAAGTTGCAAACGGCACAGCCGCTACGGCTGCTGCCGATGTCTCGGAACCTGCCGCCGCTGCAACAGAGACGTCGGCCATTCACCCGGCGCCCAATCAGGCTCCCGCCCGAACAAGCCCCTACAGCCGCAGCTACCAGGCTGCCCGGCAATCACACAACGAGCTGGTCAAATCCATGGAGGCTCGGCGTGATGCCCTGCGCAAGCAAATGCAGAAACGCCGGGATGCGATTGCACGCCAGCAGTCGGCGCTCGCCGGGCAAGATCGCGGCTCCAGTGATGCCCGGCAGTTGCGGGAACAGGCGCAAAGAAACCGGCAGCAGCAGATGGAAATGGCGGCCCGCCACAAAAAGCGCCAAGAGGAGATGCTGGCCTATCAACAGGAAAGGGAAGCCCGCCGCAAGGCGATGGAAGCCCGCATCAACGCCAGCATCAATGCCATTGGCCGCCCGGTTCCCCCACCATATTACCCGGCCCCTCCCTGGCCACCCCGTCCGGGTTACGCACACCCCTACGGGCCTTACGCCTATCCGGGCAGATAAATTCCCGTTTTTGTCTTTCCGGGTTGAAAAAAGCCATGGAGGGTTTTTTCAACATCCCGGTTAGGTGTTGCCCCGGTGCTCCAGCGCCTTCGCCTGCTCCCTGCCCAGTTTCTTCCAGGGCAGGGGAAACAGGCCGGGCACCCGCTGGCGATACTCCCGGTAGGCATCACCGTAATAGACCAGCAGCTTACGCTCCTCCAGCCAGGAACCCAGCACGAAGTACAGGGTCATCATTGCAGATGAAACCAGCATGGCGGCAGTCATGTCCCGCGTCCAGATCAGCACCAATCCAAGAAAGTACCAGGGATGGCGCACATGCTGGTGCAAAGGGGATATGCGGAACCGTTCTTGATCTTCCACCCGCCGTTCGCCATCCCGAAGCTGGCGCAGGCCAAGAAATTCCCGGCCGTCATAGTGACGCAATGAATACAGAAAACCGCCAAGGGCGGCAAGTGTCAGGCCATTGCCTATCCACCACCAGATACCTTTCCAGGCAAATACGGTTTTACCACCTATGGTCCAGACAAGATACAGTGGCACCACCAGCAACAGGATCGCCACGGCATTGAAGAACAGCCGGTACCAAGGCATCAGCCGCGGCCAGCGGCAGGCAACCCGGCTTTTTATCGCCAGGGACGCCAGCAGGGAGTGAATAACAAAATACCCACACCAGGCAGCTGCCAGCCATAGCAGAGACTCACTCATCAGAGAATGGTCCGGGCCTTGCGGCACCAGTTCACGGCCGGATCAAAACAGGGTTTGCCACTTCTATTTGCCCTGCACATATTCCTCATCGCTGAATGACCCTACCCAGTGGGGCTTGAAGCCTACCAGAATGGCAATGATCCAGCCATTGAGCATCGATTCTGGAAACAGCATCATCGGTGCCAGACTGAAAAAATTATGCTGTAACTCGCCCCAGGAATAGCTGCCTGCCAACAGCAGGCCGCTGACGATCAGCCCTGCCATGAGCATAAACACCAGGCCTCCGGCAAGAAAGGCATTCACCAGCACAAACACAAAGAAGTGCTTTGGCGCATAGGCCCGCACCAGGCCCAGTATAATCTGGGTAATGACGGCTGGCATCACCACGCACAGGATCACCGAAGGCAAATACCCACTCCAGTCGTTCAATCCTGCCGCCACAATGCCCAGGAGCACCACGCTGCCCCCGACAACTGCCAGGGACCAGCCGAACATCAATGTGATAGTGACCATGCCGGACAAGTGCCAGAAGAACCCCGGCAGCATTTCCACCCGCATATTCCACAGGATAAACAGGCACACCAAAGCGCCCAGGTACACATGCTGCTGATGTTTTTCCCTGAGACGCGCCCAGTTTGCCCAGCGCCGGGCAAACCACAGACTCGGAAAAAGCAGCCCTGCAAACAGCAGCTGCCAGACAGGGTGGAACAAATCGCCTGATAACTCCATACCACAAGCGCCCGGATCATTCAGACATGGGCTGCCCGTGTGCGCAACAGTTCTTTTGCTTCCGCTGCCGGCAGCACCCGGCTGTAGTAGTAACCTTGCACATCATCACAGCCCTCTGTGCGCAGCAAGGCCTCCTGCTCGCCCGTTTCCACGCCTTCGGCAACCACTTTCAGGTTGAGCGTTTTTCCCAGGGCAGTAACAGCCCTCACGATGGCCACATCGTCAACATTTTCGGAAACATGCTTGATGAAGGATCGGTCGATTTTCAGTTTGGTGATGGGCAGCAGCCTGAGGTAGGCCAGTGAAGAGTATCCTGTTCCAAAATCATCGATGGCAAGCTGCACGCCCAGTTCCCGCAGCTGGTTCATTACAGAAACCGCCTGCCTGGTCTGGGTCATGATGGCGCTTTCGGTAAGCTCAAGCTCCAGCCACTCCGGGTGGCAACCAGTCTCGCGCAATATCTTTTTCACTACATCCAGCAGGGCATAGCCGGCCAGCTGGTGGGCTGAAATATTTACCGCCACAAAACCAGCCTGCATGCCTTCACTATGCCATTGGGATATTTGCCTGCATGCCGCGCGCAATACCCATTCACCCAGGGGCAAAATCAACCCGCTGTCTTCCGCCAGGGGAATAAACTGCTTTGGCGACAACATCCCCAGCTCCGGGTGCCGCCATCTTGCCAGCGCTTCGAACCCGACAATCTGGCCATCCTTCAGGCCGATCTGCGGCTGATAGTGTACTTCCAGCCCACTGCCTTCCAGTGCCTCACGCAGATCAGCTTCCAGCTTCGCCCGCTCGACGGCATAGCGGGTCATCTCCTCTACATAGAACTGAAAAGTGCCGCGGCCTGCCTCCTTGGCCTTGAACATGGCGGTATCGGCATTGCGCAGCAGGGTGTGGGCATCCGTTCCGTCTTGCGGAAAAAGACTGATGCCTATGCTGGCACTCAGTACAAAATGCTGATCCTGTACCATTACCGGCTCCTTGAACACGGAACTCAGCCTTTGTACGCAATGCATGATATTGTCCGCCTCCTTCAGGGGTTCCATGACGACTGCGAACTCGTCTCCTCCAAGACGGGCAATCGTATCTTCGTCCCGGATCTGATGCTCCAGCCTTGCAGCAATCTCCTTCAATACTTCATCCCCGATGGCATGCCCGAAACTATCGTTGACTTGCTTGAACTGATCCAGATCGATATACAGCACCGCCAGCATCGTATCCTTGCGTTCGGCCCTGCGCAGGGACTGTTTGAGGCGATCGAAAAACAGCTTCCGGTTGGGAAGGGAAGTCAGTGGGTCATGATTGGCAAGATGTTCGAGCCGGGCCGCCTTATCACTCAGTTCTGCAGTTTTGCGCTTGATGAGGAAGTGAAACAGGATGGCCACGGCAGCCAGCAGCAAACTGGTCAGGCCGCCCAGTACCAGCACCCACAGCACCCATTGCGGGAGGTGTTTTTCACCGTCCGGAGGTGAAAACCAATGTTCTGCCAGTTGATAGTAAACCGATTGGCCGTCGCTCTTGTAGGCGGCAAGGTATTTGTCTATGGTGTCGAGCAGCGGCTGCTGGTTGGAGGCTGCAGCAAAGCTCAATAAAGAAGGCCGTACCAGTATGCCGGTTTTTTTCAGCTGGTATTCGCTGGCGTGCTTGGTGCCAAAATAGGTGTTTACCAGCCCCGCATCGACCCAGCCAATCTTTACCAGCCGGAATACATCACTGAAACTGTTGACTTCATGAAACACTGGCGCTATTCCCAGGCGCTTGAGCTTTTCCCTGATTGCCTGGAACTGGATGCTGCCCTTTACCACTGCCAGGCTTTTGCCGTTCAGCTCCTTGAGAGAGGGAATGTCATTTTCATCACGCACATACACCACGGACCAGCTCGACAGCACTACCTCGCGGCTCAACAGGAATTGCCGGGCGCGTTCTTCCGAATAGGCTACATCCGGCAACAGGTCGATCGTTCCCTGCTCAAGGTTGTTCAGGCAGGCAGACCATTTACAGGGGAGGTAATTCAGGGTCCAGCCTTCTGCTGCCGCAATCTTTCCGAGCAATTCCACGAAGAATCCGTCCGGCTGTCCCTGGGCATCGATAAAGATTTTTGGTTCGTTCTGATAGATGCCGACATCGATGACCTGCCCTCCTTGCCCGGCCTGCGCCAGGACAAGCAGCAACAGCAGCAGACAAGAACGAACTGCAACAACCAACGCGAACCCTCCCGTTTTTCCCTTTCAGGGCACCTCTATTCATTCTGTTTGAGCAGATTCGTGCATGAGGGCCGTGAGAATAAGGCGAAAATCGCAGCAAATGCCCCAGGGCAGCTTCTCTTGCGCGAGCGCAATTCACCTTGTAGCAGGCGATTGGCAAGATTTTCAACGCTTCCGCTCCCGGCTTACGCCCCTTACCTGCATCCATGCAGGCGACGAAGCTATCGCCGCCCTCATGTGCGTAGATGCCAATCATGAATGAATAGAGGTGCCCTCCAGTTTAAAGATAAAAAATCATGCCGTTAATGCTCGCCCTGCTCCTTGATGCAGCCATGGCTGGCAAGGAATATCCGCACAGCTTGCCCATTTTTCAGGTCTCAAGCCCCAAGCAAGAATAGAGGTATATCTTACACCTGAATCCGTGGGTTCATGACGGCGCGTAGCGCAAGCCCTTGATCCCCCAGCGGTTCAAAAAACGCCCGCTTAACTAATATTTTTTGATTCCACTGGGAAATCAATATTATACGCTCTGCATCCGCCCTGAATCCATGGGTTCATACAGTCTATCGCAAATCGGGGTGCGAAGCAGACCCAGGCAGGCAAAAAGCCCTGCCGAGGAAAATGCTTCCCTGGTGAAATTATCGGTATAATTCCACCAACTTCTGGCTGCTATATCCTTAACCCACTCCTATGCAACGCAAAGCTGTAGCACTGATTTCCGGCGGGCTAGATTCTCTGCTGGCCGTAAGAGTCATGCAAGATCAGGGTGTCTATGTGGAAGGCATCAATTTTTTCACCGGGTTCTGTGTGGAAGGGCACACCCATGCGATCCGCAAAAAGGATCAGAAAAAACTCAAGCGCAACAATGCCCTGTGGTGTGCCGAGCAGTTGGGCATCAAGCTGCATATCATCGATATTGTGGAAGAATACAAGGACATTGTATTCAATCCGAAATATGGCTATGGCGCCAATCTCAACCCCTGTCTGGACTGCAAGATCTTCATGGTAAAAAAGGCCAGGGAGTGGATGGAATCCCATGATTTCGATTTTATCATTACCGGCGAAGTGGTGGGCCAGCGCCCCAAATCCCAGCGCAAAGACACCCTGCCCGTGGTGCAGAAAGATTCCGGCATCGATGATCGCCTGCTGCGCCCCTTATGTGCAAAAAACCTGCCGGAAACCCTGCCCGAGCGGGAAGGCTGGGTGAGCCGGGAAAAGCTCTATGATTTCTCCGGGCGCAGTCGCAAGCCGCAAATGGCCCTGGCGAAACAATTCGGTTTCGAGGATTACGCCCAGCCCGCCGGCGGCTGCTGTTTTCTCACCGACGCGCAGTATTCCGTCAAGCTGCAGGATCTGTGGAAAGCCCGGGGAGACAAACAATATGAAATGGATGACATCATGTTGCTCAAAGTGGGTCGCCATATCCGTCCGGTGCCGGAGTACAAGCTCATCATTTCCCGGGAGGAGGGTGAGGGCAAGTTCCTGCAGGGCTATCGCAAGCAGTACCCCAGCCTCAAGACCACCAGTCACCCCGGCCCCCTGTGCCTGATTGACGGGGATTTCGCCGAGGAACAGATCGAGCAGGCCGCCCGCATTGTGGCACGCTACAGCCAGGGGAAGAATGACCCGGAGGTAGAGCTGGAATTCCGCCGCACCGATGGTGAAACCCGGAGCATCAAAGTGCAGCCCCTGCCGCCCCACGAGCTGAAGAAGGAGTGGGTAGTATGAGCCGTGCCCGACTGGATTGCCGGCGGCTGTTGTGCCCCATGCCCGTGATCCGGGTGCAGGACAAGGTGGCAAAACTCCAGCCCGGTGATGAGCTCGAAGTCGTCTGCACTGACCCCGGCACAATGCAGGACATCCCGGCCTGGTGCCGCATCAATGGCCATCTGCTGCTGAACCAGCAGGTGCGGGACGACGAGTACATTTTCCACCTTCGGGTACAGGGAGATCCACACTGATGGCGGCGCCGGAAATCGGCTCTCAGGAGCATCGGGATCTGCGTCGCCAGGCCTCTGCAAAGGTGGCGGTTGTCGGCGCACTGACCAATGTTGTTCTATGTGTCGCCAAGATCGCGGCGGGCATACTGGGCCATTCCCAGGCGCTTATTGTGGATGGCATCCACTCCCTGTCTGATCTCCTGACAGACATTCTGGTGCTGGTGGCTTCCCGCCATGCCTCCCACGGACCGGATGAAAACCATCCCTATGGCCATGGCCGCTTCGAGACCGCAGCCACCTTGGCTCTGGGAGCATTTCTGGTGCTCATCGCTGGCGGAATCATGTGGGATTCGGCAGAACGGCTGATGCATGGCGGCGCTACCCAGGCTCCGGAAAATATTGCCCTGTATGCTGCTTTGTTCTCCATTCTGGCGAACGAAGCCTTGTACTGGTACACCATGCTCGTGGCGCGGAACATCAAATCAGAACTGTTGCGTGCCAATGCCTGGCATCACCGTTCCGATGCCATCTCCTCCATCGTGGTGCTGGTGGGCGTAGGCGGTGCCATGCTTGGTGTTCTGTGGCTGGATCTGGTTGCCGCCCTTATCGTCGGCTTCATGGTGGCCAAGATCGGCTGGGATCTGGGCTGGGGAGCCATGCGCGAGCTGGTGGATGAATCCCTGGAAGAAGAAAAAGTCGGGCAGATCCGCAACCTGATTACCGCCATTCCCGGCGTCAGCTCCCTGCACATGCTGCGCACCCGCCGCCAGGGGCACGAGGCCATGGTGGATGTACATGTGCAGGTCACACCCTGGATTTCCGTCTCCGAAGGACACATGATCAGCATTGCCGTGGAAGAGCAGATCAAGGCAAGCGTCGAGGAGATTTCCGACGTTACCGTGCATATCGACCCGGAAGATGACGAAACTGCCCCCACATGCAAGGGTTTGCCGCTGCGGGAGGATGCCGTGAAAAAACTGGGGGAGGCCTGGAAGGGGCTGGACTGCCCGGACTGGGAAGAACGTATTCTGCTGCATTACCTTGGCGGCAAAATCGATCTGGAGGTTTTTTTCCCCCTCCATTGTTATGGCAATGCGGAAAGGGCGGGGCAGCTCCACAGCAAAATGACCCAGGCGCTGAAAAATTACCCGGAATTTGGCAAAGTTCAGCTGTATTTTGGCTAAGACATGCACAAACAAAGTGCAATGGGCAATGCCTTCCGCACGATTTTGGTGCAAATTTTTTCGCTGCCTTCTGGGTTCCAGGCCAGGCTCCTGCCAATATACTCCATATATGTACCAATCAAGCTTTTTCCCTTGACCTGCCTACCCCTTGAGTGGCATGGTTCATGCACTAAAAAACAGGACTTTCTGTGGCCCAAGACCCGTAAAGGATACTTGCCGGGGTGGGGCCGTATAGTATTTTTTAACCAAACCGGAGGGGCAAATGTCCGCAAAAGACGTCCTCAAAATGATCAAAGACAACGACGTTAGGTTCGTTGATTTCCGTTTTACCGATACCCGTGGCAAGGAACAGCACGTTACCGTGCCTTCCACCTTCATTGATGAAGACCTGTTTACCGAAGGTAAGATGTTCGACGGTTCGTCCATCGCTGGCTGGAAGGGCATCAACGAGTCGGACATGATTCTCATGCCGGATCCTGAAACTGCGATCCTGGATCCCTTCGCCGACGAAACCATGCTCAACTTGCGTTGCGACATTCTTGAGCCATCGACCATGGAAGGCTATGAGCGTGATCCCCGCTCCGTGGCCAAGCGCGCCGAAGCCTATCTGAAATCTACCGGGATTGCCGATACCGCCTACTTTGGCCCCGAACCCGAGTTCTTCATTCTTGATGATGTGCGCTGGGGTGCTGACATGTCCGGTGCTTTCTACAAGGTGGATTCCGAAGAAGCCGAGTGGAATACGGAAAAGGTCTATGAAGACGGCAACATCGGCCACCGTCCCGGTCTGAAAGGCGGTTACTTTCCCGTGCCTCCCGTTGACTCCCTGCACGACCTGCGTGCCGCCATGTGCCTTGCACTGGAAGATATGGGCGTAAAAGTGGAAGTGCATCACCATGAAGTCGCCACTGGCGGCCAGTGCGAAATCGGCACCTTGTTCGACACCCTGGTAAAGCGCGCGGATCAAAACCAGATCATGAAATACGTCATCCAGAACGTGGGCCACGCCTATGGCAAGACCGTCACCTTCATGCCCAAGCCCCTGGTAGGTGACAACGGCTCCGGTATGCATGTGCACCAGTCTCTGGCCAAAGGAGGGGAGAACATCTTTGCCGGCGACCAGTACGGCGGCCTGAGTGAAACGGCCCTGTACTACATTGGCGGCATCATCAAGCATGCCCGTGCCCTGAACGCATTCACCAACGCATCCACCAACAGCTACAAGCGTCTGGTTCCGGGCTTTGAGGCGCCAGTCATGCTGGCCTATTCTGCCCGCAACCGCTCCGCCTCCATCCGCATTCCCTGGGTATCCAGCCCCAAGGCGCGCCGCATCGAGGTTCGCTTCCCCGACCCCACCGCCAACTCCTACCTGGCCTTCGCTGCCATGCTCATGGCCGGCCTGGACGGCATCCAGAACAAGATTCATCCCGGCGATGCCATGGACAAGGATCTGTACGATCTGCCAGCGGAAGAAGCGGCAGCCATTCCTACGGTCTGCCACAGCCTGGATCAAGCGCTGGAATGCCTGGACGCAGATCGTGAATTTCTCACCGCTGGTGGCGTGTTCACCGATGACCTCATCGATGGCTATATCGACCTGAAGATGGAAGAAGTCACGCGCCTGCGCATGACCACCCATCCGGTGGAATTCGATATGTATTACAGCCTGTAAAACCCGTTGGGCTGAAAAACAGAAACGCTCCCTCGGGAGCGTTTTTTCTTTGCCATGACAGAAACCTGCCCCTATTAACCCGGCCACCAAATATATCGTCCTCAGTGCTTCAGACAGGGCGGCTGAGGGCGATATATTTGGTGGCCGGGTTAATATTGGAAGTTCTTGGGATCATGTCAAGAGTATTCTTCCGCCCGCCGAGCATCACCTTTGACTTGCTCCACAGGATAGCGCTTTTCGTTGACGGCAATTTTCTGCCAGGCGGCATCCAGCAGGTTGATGTCCAGGCGTTCGGCCAGGCGCAGCAGGTAGATGAAGATGTCCGCCATTTCCAGGGCGACGGCTTCTTTCTTGTCATCATCGAGGTTTTGACTTTGTTCTTCATTCAGCCACTGAAAGTGCTCCAGCAGCTCTCCGGCTTCGGCGGACAGGGCCATGCTCAGGTTCTTGGGGGAGTGGAACTGTTCCCAGTCCCGCTCTTGGGCGAAGCGCAGCAGCCGGTTGCTGAGTTCCTGGAGTGATTCGCTCACCAGTTTTCGCCCAGCAGTTCGAAATGTGCCTGAGGGTGCAGGCAGGCGGGGCACAGGTCGGGGGCCTCATCGCCCTCATGGAGATAGCCACAGTTGCGGCAGCGCCAGACCACCTTGCCGTTGCGTTTGAATACGCGACCGGCTTCCAGATTTTCGGCCAGATCCCGGTAACGCTTTTCGTGCTGTTTTTCCGCGACGGAAATTGCTTCATAGGCCAGGGCGATCTCTTCGAAGCCTTCCTCCCTGGCGGTTTTCGCCATGGCCGGGTACATGTCTGACCACTCGTGCTCTTCTCCGGCGGCTGCGGCGCGGAGGTTTTCCAGGGTGTTGCCCAATGGGCCTGCCGGATAGGTTTCGGTGATTTCCACATCGCCGCCTTCAAGAAACTTGAAAAAGCGCTTGGCGTGCTCTTTTTCCTGGTTAGCGGTTTCCTCGAAGATGGCGGAAATCTGCACCAGCCCTTCCTTGCGTGCGATGCCAGCGTAATAAGTGTAGCGATTGCGCGCCTGGGATTCTCCGGCAAACGCTTTCAGCAGGTTTTTTTCAGTTTCAGTGCCTTTGATGCTTTTGCTCATG
>JALWMK010000089.1 GCA_027083925.1 Sedimenticola sp.
GGGGCAGCTATCAGGAATGTCCTTGAGCAATCGCAGATTGATGCCGTCATGTGTTCTGCCGCCATCGAGCAAGGATGCCTTGGTGCCATCCCAAAAAGTACCATTCCGGGCGTAAAACCCTTCATGAATAACAGTCCACTGGAAGCCGTTGACTGGAAGGCTACAGGATTTTTTCTTTCTGGACAAATCAAGCGGGCGAACCACGGATTCAGGATCTATGCCAGCAACAGCTCCATCAGGCGTGCATAGATGCGTGACAGATTGTCCAGGTCTTCAATGTCCACGCATTCGTTAACCTTGTGAATGGTGGCATTCAGCGGCCCCAGCTCCAACACCTGCGCCCCGGTTGGGGCGATAAAGCGACCATCGGATGTGCCACCAGAAGTGGATAGCCGGGTGTCGTAACCCATGATGTCCCTGACCGCCTGTTGTGCAGTATCCAGCAAGGCGCCTTTTGCAGTCAGAAAGGGTGAGCCGGACAGGATCCATTCAACTTCATAGTCCAGATTGTGGCGGTTCAGAATACCTTCAACCTGTTGTTCCAGTTCCTTGTGGGTGGTTTGGGTGGAAAAGCGGAAATTGAACAATACTTCCAGGTAGCCGGGAATGACATTGGTGGCGCCGGTGCCGGCATGGATGTTGGAGATCTGGAAAGTGGTGGGCGGAAAATGATCATTGCCCTGATCCCACTGACGGGCAGCCAGCTCCGCGAGTGCCGGCAGGGCTTGGTGTAGCGGATTTCTGGCCAGATGTGGGTAGGCCACATGGCCTTGTACGCCTTTCACCACCAAACGGCAACCGTGGGAACCGCGGCGGCCGTTTTTTACCACGTCGGCGAGCTTGTCTGTAGATGAGGGTTCGCCCACCAGACACCAATCGATTTTCTCGTTTCGCTGCTCCAGGGTTTCCACGACTCTCACCGTGCCATCCGTGGCCGGGCCTTCCTCATCACTGGTGATGAGGAAGGCGATAGACCCCCGGTGTTGCGGGTGCTTTGCCAGGAAAGCCTCGGTGGCGGTAATCATCGCTGCCAGCGAACCCTTCATATCTGCTGCACCCCGGCCATAAAGCATGCCGTTGCGTACTTCCGGCTGGAACGGGTTGCTCTGCCATTCTTTTAGCGGCCCGCTGGGTACAACATCCGTATGTCCGGCAAAACAGAACAGGGGGGCTTGTGTTCCACGGCGAGCCCAGAAATTTCTGGTGTCACCGAAATTCAGTGTCTCCAGCGCAAAACCCAGCGCCTGCAGGCGGGCCATCATCAGATCCTGACAACCCGCATCTTCCGGTGTGATGGATGAGCGGCTGATGAGTTCTTTGGCAAGCTCAAGGGTATCGGACATCAGAAATCTGTTCCTACAGTAAACAGCAGGCCGGAATTGCCCAACAGCATGATGTCTGCACCGAAGCGGCCTTTCTTGTAGCCAAAGGAAGGGACGAGGCCGGGTGCCCAGCCGCTACTGCTGTTGAAGGGGATCTTGTCGTCCCAGGGTTCCTTGTAACCGTGTATGACGCCTGCTGTCAATTTGATATGGAAGTTCTCCATTTTTCCTGAAAAGTCCCAGTTTTTTCCAATATAGGCATATTGGGAAAATTGTCCGAAAGAATTATCAAACAAGGCCAGTCCGTAAAGCCAGTCATTGGATTTTACCGCTTCCAGGCTGACCAGTAGACGGGAACCGTCATGATCATCGCTGGAAGAGAAATGAATGAAGGTGCCGGCTTGAAGGTAGAGGCGCTCGTATTCGTACCATTTTTCTTCCGCCTGGATCGAAGGGTTGCCCGCAGCAATCAGGCAGGCAAGTAACAAGATTTTTTTCATGTTTTAAACAACTCCTTGTATTTGTTCAGGGAAAATCCAACCTCGATACGTCCATCTTCTGTAATCAGCACCGGCCGTTTGATGATGGAGGGGGCTTCCATCATCAGCAGCAGCGCCTTCTCTGCATTGATGTTGTCCCGTTGTTCCTGGGACAGCTTGCGCCACATGGTGCCGCGCCGGTTGAGCAGAATTTCCCAGTCCACTTTGTTCATCCAGTCCCGCAGGCTGGACTCGTCGATGCCGAGTTTCTTGTAATCATGAAATTCGTAAGGCACAGCATGTTCGTCCAGCCATTTGCAGGCTTTCTTCATGGTGTCGCAGTTGGGAATGCCGTATAGCCGAGTCATTAAGATGCCCGTCAAATATCGCGCAGCAGATCGTTGATGCCGACCTTGCTGAGGGTTTTTTCGTCCACCCGCTTGACGATGACCGCGCAATACAGGCTGTACTTGCCATCCTTGGAAGGCAGGTTGCCGGACACCACTACAGAACCTGCGGGCACCCGGCCATACAACACTTCGTCCTTCTCCCGGTCATAGATGCGGGTGGACTGGCCGATGTACACGCCCATAGAGATGACCGAGCCTTTTTCCACGATGACGCCTTCCACCACTTCCGAGCGCGCACCGATAAAGCAGTTGTCTTCGATAATGGTGGGAGCCGCCTGCAGGGGTTCGAGCACGCCGCCGATGCCGACACCGCCGGAAAGATGCACATTCTTGCCGATCTGGGCGCAAGAGCCCACGGTTGCCCAGGTGTCCACCATGGTGCCTGAATCCACATAGGCGCCGATGTTTACATAAGAGGGCATGAGCACACAGGAAGGGGCGATATAGGCACCCTTGCGTACACTGGCTGGCGGCACTACACGTACGCCGCTTTCACGAAACTCGCGGGCGTTGTAATCGGCGTATTTGGATGGCACCTTGTCATAGTAGTTGGTAAAGCCGCCTTTCAGAAACTCATTGTCGTTGATGCGAAATGACAGCAGGACAGCCTTTTTCACCCACTCGTTGACGACCCAGCCATCCTTGCCGGGCTGGGCTACACGCAAGCTGCCTGCATCGACTTGATCGATGGTTTCCATGACTGCATCACGAACCAGGGTATCTACTGTGCGTGGCGTGATGTCTGCGCGCCGCTCAAAGGCCTCTTCGATAATATTTTGCATTTCACTCATGATTGTTCCTCAAATGGATTCGGTTAGTTGTCTGATCCTGTTGGCAGCGTCAATGCACTCGTCCAGGGGGGCGACCAGCGCCATGCGGATGTGATCACTGCCGGGATTGATTCCCTGTGCCGTGCGCGACAGATAGCTGCCGGGCAGCACGGTAACATTTTGCTGATTGTACAACTCGCGGGCGAAATCCGTGTCCGATCCTGGGGTTCTTGCCCAAAGATAGAAGCCGGCTTCCGGCATTTCCACGGGCAGGTGGCTGCCCAGGATTTCCAGTACGGCTGCAAATTTTTCCTGGTAGGCACCGCGGCTTTCTCTTACATGTTTTTCATCCTGCCAGGCCAGAATGCTGGCGGCCTGGTGGTGGGGAGGCATGGCGCAGCCGTGATAGGTGCGGTAGCGCAGGAACTGTTTCAGGACATCCTTGTCTCCAGCGACGAAGCCCGAACGCAATCCGGGTGCGTTGGAGCGCTTGGAAAGGCTGTGGAAGACCACGCATCTTGAATACTGCTCATTCCCTGCATTTGCCGCCGCCTGCAACAGGCCGGGAGGCGGTTGGCTTTCATCGAAATAGATTTCCGAATAGCATTCATCGGAAGCGATGATGAAATCATGTTTGTGCGCCAGGTCGATGAGGCGGGCCAGACGATCCTCGGGTATCACTGCTCCGGTAGGGTTGTGGGGTGAGCACAGATACAGTAGTTGGCAATGCTTCCAGGTTTGCTCGTCCACCTGATCGAAATCCGGTATCAGCCCGGTTGCCTCGGTGCAGTTGAGAAATTCCGGCCGGGCGCCCGCCAGCAATGCTGCACCTTCGTAGATCTGATAGAAAGGATTGGGCATCAGCACCAGAGGTGCGGGCTGGTTGCGGTCGATGACGGCTTGCGCGAAGGCGAACAGAGCCTCGCGGGTGCCGTTGACGGGAAGCGCATGGTGCTCAGAATCCAGACTGTTTGCAGGCAGTCGAAAGCGCTGCGTCAGCCACTCGCAGATGGCCTCGCGCAGCCCGGGCGCTCCCTTGGTCAGGGGATAGGCGGACAATCCGTGCAAATGCGACAATACCGCTTCGGTGATGAAGGCCGGTGTTGGGTGCCTGGGTTCGCCGATGGACAAGGCGATATGATCCAGTGTTGGCCGCGGCTGGCAGCCTTCCTTGAGCTGGCGCAG
>JALWMK010000090.1 GCA_027083925.1 Sedimenticola sp.
CGTAGTGGATCGGATCATGGATATTACCCGCGAGCTGGACGGAGTGATTTCCGGCGAGCACGGCATCGGCCTCACCAAAATTCAGTATCTGGGGGAAGACAAGCTCCGGGATTTTACCGCCTACAAGGAACAGGTCGATCCCAACGGCCATTTCAACCGCGGCAAACTGCTGCCGGGTTCCGGGCTGGAAGGCGCCTACACCCCATCCTTGCGCCTGTTGCAACAGGAAGCGATCATCCTGGAAGACAGCGAACTGGGCGGCCTCAACGACGAAATCAAGCACTGCCTGCGTTGCGGAAAATGCAAGCCGGTCTGCCAGACCCATATCCCCCGCGCCAACCTGCTGTACTCCCCCCGCAACAAGATTCTGGCAACGGGACTCATGATCGAAGCCTTCCTGTACGAAGAGCAGACCCGGCGCGGCCTGTCCCTGCATCACTTCGATGAAATGAACGATGTCGCCGACCACTGCACCATCTGCCACAAATGCGAAGCTCCCTGCCCGGTGAATATCGACTTC
The DNA here is from genome assembly GCA_027083925.1 of Sedimenticola sp. Classification (GTDB taxonomy): domain Bacteria; phylum Pseudomonadota; class Gammaproteobacteria; order Chromatiales; family Chromatiaceae; genus Thiolapillus. The sequence continues at coordinate 521 of JALWMK010000090.1, forward strand.
GGGGAAGTCACGGTGCACATGCGCAGAATTCTGGTCGAGCGTAAGCAAAAGCGCTTCAGCCCCGGCGGCTGGGCCGCCATGCAGTTCCTCAATACCAACAACCCCCGCGCCGTGCGCCTGTTGCGCACGGCGCTGGCCGGCTGGGGTTTCAAGGGCATTGACCTGGGGCACAAGCTGTTCAAATCTCTGGGGCTGCTCAAGGACATTCAGCGCCCACCTGCCAATACTACCGGCAAACCCGCCATGAAATCCCTGGTGGTGGAGCTGGTGCAGCGCCCGATCAAGGTGGATCTGCCCTCCATCACCTTCCGCACTGCCCTGGGGCTGGAAGACAAGACCCACATCCCCATCATCCGCAAGCCGGAGCTGCCCAGCATCGACGCGGAATCCGTGTTCTATTTCCCCGGCTGTGGTTCGGAACGGTTGTTCTCCGATATCGGCCTGGCCACGATCGCAATACTCTATGAGACCGGGGCCGAGATCATCCTGCCGCCGGGCTATCTGTGCTGTGGTTATCCACAAACCGCCAATGGGGATCACGCCCGGGGGCGGCGCATCACCACCGACAACCGGGTACTGTTTCACCGCATCGCCAACACCCTCAATTACCTGGACATCAAGACCGTCATCGTCTCCTGCGGCACCTGCATGGATCAACTGCTGAAATACGAGTTCCAGCACATCTTCCCCGGCTGCCGGCTGCTGGACATCCACGAATACCTGCTGGAAAAGGACGTGACCCTGGATGGCTCCCAGAACACCGGATACCTGTTCCACGACCCCTGCCACAGCCCGATGAAAACCTACCAGCCGCAGAAAGTCGCCAGCAAGCTGTTGGGCAAGGAGGTGCAGCCCACCGACCGTTGCTGCGGTGAATCCGGCACGTTAGGCACCTCCCGGCCGGACATCGCCAGCCAGTTGCGCTACCGCAAGGCGGAAGATCTGCACCAGGGAATACGGGCCCTGGGCAAAGGTGAGAAGCGTATTCTCACCACCTGTCCCGCCTGCCAGCAGGGGCTGCTCAAATATGAACAGGAAACCGGCCTCAAGACCGACTACATCGTGATGGAAATCGCCAGGCTGAAGTTGGGCGAGGACTGGCAGCAGGGTTTCGTCGACAAGCTCAAATCCGGGGGTGTGGAAAAGGTGCTGCTGTAGCATTCCGTTGGGCATATTAACCCAGCGGGGAATAGTGTTGCCCGCGAAGAATAACCTGCTTTACCGTTTCCCTGCCTGCACCCCGAAATCCGCCGATCCCAGCGGGGAGGCGGGGCTGGCGACGATGCGACCGAAATACACATTCACGGGTTCTCCAGCCCGGGTCCCGTACACATTTTCCATCAATGCAGTGGCGCCGCCTATCAATGGGGGGGTTTTTTCGGCACAATAGCGCCCCATGGAAATCCCCGTACTCTTTTTGAAGAAGAACCATGAACGCCGCCTGCGCACTGGGCATCTGTGGGTGTACAGCAATGAGGTGGACACCGGGCGCTCACCGCTGAAGGGCTTCCAGCCCGGCGAGCAGGTGGCCCTGATGAACCATGAGGAAAAGTGGCTGGCCTGGGCCTACGTCAATCCCAACTCCCTGATTTGCGCCCGCATCGTCAGCCGCCAGCAGGATCACCTGCTGGATCAGTCCCTGATCGTCCATCGCATCAAGGTAGCCCTGGGCCTGCGTGATCGCATCTACAAGCAGCCTTTCTACCGTCTGCTGTTTGCTGAATCCGACGGCATTCCCGGCCTGGTAGTGGATCGTTTCGGCAAGTATCTTTCGGTACAGATCACCACAGCAGGCATGGAAGCACAGAAAGACGCCATCATCGGCGCACTGAACAAGGTGGTTCACCCCTCGGGCATCCTCCTGCGCAACGATGTAGCCGTGCGCGAACAGGAAGGGCTGGAGCGCTATGTGGAAGTCGCTTCGGGAAAAATTCCGGAGCAGGTACAGCTGTCGGAAGACGACTGTGATTTCGAGACATCCCTGTTCGAAGGACAGAAAACCGGCTGGTTCTACGACCAGGCGAGTAACCGCCGCCGCCTGCTGCCCTGGGTGGAAGGCAAACGCGTACTGGATCTGTACAGCTATGCCGGCGCCTGGGGCGTGAGCGCCGCCAAAGCAGGGGCTTCCTCTGTAACCTGCGTGGATTCCTCAGAAAAAGCACTGGAACTGGCCGCACACAATGCGGCGCTCAACGGCGTGACCGACAAGCTGGATACCCTGCGCCGCAACAGCCTCGCCGCACTCCAGGAACTGAAACATGCCGGCGAGCGCTTCGACATCGTGCTGGCCGATCCACCCGCTTTCATCAAGCGCAAGAAGGATTTGAAAGAAGGCAGCCTCGCCTACCGCCGCATCAATGAAGCAGCGATCAGCGTATTGCGCAAGGACGGCCTGCTGGTAAGCTCCTCCTGCTCCTATCACATGAATGAGCAACACCTGCTGCAAACCCTGCAGCAGGCTTGCCGCCACCGGGATCGCAGCATGCAGCTAGTGGAGCGCGGCCAGCAGGGGCCAGATCACCCGGTACACCCGGCTATCGAGGAAACCGCGTACCTGAAAACCTTCTATCTGCGGGTTCTGCCGTCTTTTTGAACCATGATCTATCCTGAAATCGATCCTGTCGCCCTGTCTCTGGGGCCGCTGAAAATCCACTGGTACGGCCTCATGTACCTGGTGGGCATGGTGGGCGGCTGGGCGCTGGCACGCTGGCGAATCCGGCGTAGCGACAGCGGCTGGACTGCACAGCAAGTGGATGATTTGCTGTTCTACTGCGCGGTCGGTGTGGTGCTTGGCGGGCGGCTGGGCTATATCCTGTTCTACGGGTTCAACGACTGGCTGGAGGATCCAGTGCGCATCCTCCGGGTGTGGGAAGGTGGCATGTCCTTTCACGGCGGCTTTCTGGGGGTGCTCGCCGCCATGTGGTTGTACCGGCGCAAGCATAAAAAGGCGTTTTTCGAACTCACCGATTTTATCGCCCCCTATATCACTATCGGCCTTTTCACCGGCCGCTTGGGCAACTTCATCAATGGCGAGCTTTGGGGCAAGCCCACGGATCTGCCCTGGGCCATGCGGCTGCGCTGTGACGAGTTCATCAGCCTGTGCCGGGACAAGTTGGGCCTGCCGCCGGGAAGCGAATGGACCCCCCCCCTGCACCCCAACCAACTGTATGAAGCACTGGGGGAAGGATTGTTGCTGTTCGTCCTGCTGTGGTGGTTTTCCTCCCGGCCACGACCGGCCATGGCAGTATCCGCATTGTTTCTCATCGGCTATGGAGGCTTCCGCTTCCTGATTGAATTCGTGCGCATGCCGGACGTACAGCTCGGCTATCTGGCCGGGGGGTGGCTCACCATGGGACAGCTCCTCTCCCTGCCCATGATTATTGTTGGTATTATTCTGATCACCATTGCCTACAGGAAGCCCGCGAATTCATGAAGCAATACCTGGAACTGTTGCGCCGCGTACGCGAGGAAGGCGCTCCCAAGGGGGATCGCACCGGCACCGGAACCTATTCTGTTTTCGGCCATCAGATGCGCTTCGATCTCGGTGAAGGCTTTCCCTTGGTCACCACCAAAAAGATTCATCTCAAATCCGT
>JALWMK010000091.1 GCA_027083925.1 Sedimenticola sp.
CGAGGCGCGCACCATCAAGCTCATGGAAGTGTGCCGCATGCGTGATACCCCCATTCTCTCCTTCGTTAACAAGCTGGATCGGGAAGGGCGTGATCCGATCGAGATCCTCGATGAAATTGAAGATGTGCTGGGCATCGCCTGTGCGCCGGTCACCTGGCCTATTGGCATGGGAAAGCGGCTGAAAGGGGTCATCGACCTGCGCACAGAGACCACCCATTTGTTCAGTGCCTCTCATGGTGATCATGTGCTGGAAGGGAAAACCATTACCGGCCTGGGCAACCCCGAATTGATCGAAGTGCTGGGCGAGCAAGAGACACAAGAGCTGCGGGAAGAGATCGAGCTGGTGTGCGGCGCCAGCCATGAGCTGGATCTGGAGGCCTATTTGCGTGGTGAGCAGACGCCGGTATTTTTTGGTTCCGCCATCAACAATTTCGGGGTTCGGGAGTTGCTGGATGCTTTCGTGGAATATGCGCCTCCCCCCCAGCCGCGCCGCACCCAGCAGCGCATGGTCGATCCGGGAGAAGAAAAATTTACCGGCTTTGTTTTCAAGATCCAGGCCAATATGGATCCGGCCCATCGTGACCGCATTGCTTTTCTGCGCGTCTGCTCGGGCAGCTATCGTAAAGGCATGAAAATGAAGCATGTGCGGATCAACAAGACCGTGCAGGTTTCCAACGCCATCACCTTTCAGGCGGATGCCCGGCGCCAGGTGGAAGAGGCTTTTCCCGGCGACATCATCGGCCTGCACAATCACGGCACCATTCAGATTGGCGATACCTTTACAGAAGGCGAGGATCTGAAATACGAAGGAGTGCCGTACTTTGCGCCAGAACTGTTCCGGCGGGTGGTGCTAAAGGATCCACTGAAGATGAAAGCCTTGCAGAAAGGCGTGCTGCAGCTGTGTGAAGAGGGGGCGACTCAGGTGTTTCGCCCCCTGCGCAACAATGACATGATTCTCGGCGCCGTGGGGGTGTTGCAGTTCGAAGTGGCGGCGGCGCGGCTCAAATCTGAGTATGGTGTGGAAGCCATTGTAGAGTCCATCAATGTCTATACGGCACGTTGGGTGCAGTGTGATGATGAAGCCGTGATGAAACGCTTTTGCGCCAAGGCGCATGACAATCTGGCTCTGGATGGGGATGATCAGCTGGTCTATCTCGCTCCCACCAGGGTGAATCTTAATTTGACTGAAGAACGCTGGCCGGAAGTGAAATTCCTGGCAACGCGGGAGCTGTAAACATGGAAACAAGCAAAATCGAAGAACTGATCAAGGCCGGTATTCCGGATGCCCAGGTCATTGTGACCGGAGATGGCCGTCATTTTGAAGTCGCCATAATGAGTGCTGCGTTTGAAGGGAAAAACCTGATACAGCGCCATCGCCTGGTGATGGCAACAGTGCAAGAACAAATTGCTTCGGACGAGCTGCATGCATTGTCCATTTCTTCTGCAAAAACCCCTGGGGAATAGAGGTGCCCTGTACTGTCACATTCCGCCTATTTCTGAAATCCTGATGCGCCATTCGGCGGGGCCGCTCTGGTGTATGGATTCCCCACTGCTGTCTACCGCTACCAGCACTGGCATGTCTTCCACTTCAAATTCGTGGATCGCTTCCATGCCCAGATCCTCGAAGGCAAGCACCCGTGCCTTGCGTATGGCCTGGGACACCAGATAGGCAGCGCCGCCCACGGCGATGAGATAGCTGGCCCCATGCTTTTTGATGGAAGCGATGGTCTCCGGTCCGCGTTCGGCCTTGCCGATCATTCCCAGCAGCCCCAGTTCGTCCAGCATCATGTCGGTAAATTTGTCCATGCGCGTGGCGGTGGTGGGGCCGGCAGGGCCGACGACTTCATCATCCACCGCCGCCACAGGGCCAACGTAGTAGATAAGCCGGTTCCGGAAGTCTACGCCAGGGGGTAAGGGCTCTCCGGCGTCCAGCAGTTCTTTGATGCGCCTGTGGGCCGCATCCCGTCCGGTGAGTATTTTGCCGGACAGGAGCAGGCGATCCCCAGGCTTCCAGCTTGCCACCTGTGCTGCGTCGAGGCTGTCCAGATCGACCTTGATGGCATCAGGGCTGGCTTTCCATGTCACCTTGGGCCAGTCTTCCAGGTGTGGGGGGGTGAACTCCGCAGGGCCGCTGCCATCGAGAACAAATTCGATATGGCGGGTAGCGGCGCAATTGGGTATGAGGGCAACCGGCAAGGAGGCGGCATGGGTCGGGTAGTCAAGGATCTTTACGTCAACCACTGTGGTCAGCCCTCCCAGGCCTTGCGCACCGATGCCCAGGGCATTGACCTTGTGATAGATTTCCAGGCGCAGTTCTTCCAGATAGTTTTCTGCTCCCCGGTCTGCCAGCTCCTGGATGTTCACAGGGCTTAGCAGCGACTCTTTTGCCAGTAGCATGGCTTTTTCCGCCGTGCCGCCGATGCCAATACCGAGAATACCAGGGGGGCACCAGCCCGCGCCCAGGATGGGAACTGTATTGACCACCCAGTCTACCAGGTCATCATTCGGATTGAGCACGGCGAATCTGGCCTTGTTCTCTGAGCCGCCGCCCTTGGCGGCCACGGCGATTTCTACCTTGTCGCCGCTGACGATCTGCGTATGAATGATGGCTGGCGTATTGTCCCCGGTATTCCTGCGTGTACCATAGGGTGGATCGACCATGGATGCGCGCAGGGTGTTGTCGGGATCAGTATAGGCGCGGCGCACGGCTTCGTTCACCATTTCTTCCACATCCAGCTCGCAACGCCAATGTACATTCATGCCGATTTTGAGAAACACCACCACTACGCCGGTGTCCTGGCAGACCGGGCGGTGCCCCTGCGCGCACAGGCGGGAATTGGCCAGTATCTGCGCCAGGGCGTCCCTGGCAGCCGGTGATTTTTCTTTCTCCCAGGCGCCACCCACCGCCTGAATGAAATCCAGGGGGTGATAGCAGGAAATAAACTGCAAGGCGTCCTGAATGCTCTGGATGAAATCTTCCTGGCGTATGGCGCTCATCTCAAATGTCCAGCAGCAACCGTGCGGGGTCTTCCAGGTTTTCCTTGATGGAAACCAGGAACTGCACGGCTTCCTTGCCGTCCACGATGCGGTGATCATAGGAAAGAGCGAGGTACATCATGGGGCGGATCACCACTTCGCCGTTTTCCGCGACCGGGCGCTGAATGATGTTATGCATGCCCAGGATTCCGCTTTGGGGCGGGTTCAGAATGGGGGTCGAGAGCATGGAGCCATATACGCCGCCGTTGGAAATAGTGAAGGTTCCTCCGCTCAGTTCTTCATAGCTGAGGCTGCCATCCTGGGCTTTTTGTCCATACTGTCTGATGGATTTTTCAATCTCGGCGAAAGACAGCTGGTCGGCATTGCGAAGAATGGGAACCACCAAGCCGCGGGGAGAACCTACGGCGATACCGATATCGTAATAACCGTGATAAATGATGTCTGTGCCATCCACACTGGCGTTGAGCAAGGGAGATTTCTTCAATGCTTCGATACTGGCCTTGACGAAGAAGGACATGAAGCCCAGACGCACCTGATGTTGCTGTTCGAACCTTTCCCGGTACTGGCTGCGCAAATCGCTGACCGCCTGCAGATTGACTTCGTTGAAAGTGCTGAGGATGGCTGCGGTTTGCTGCGCCTGCACCAGGCGTTCGGCAATGCGGGCGCGCAGACGGCTCATGGGCACGCGTTGCTCGGCATGCATCTCGCCCTGCGGCTGGGGCGTGTCCAGGGCGTTGGCCACGGTTTCGGCATCGGGGTCTTTGCTGGAGGTTTGTTTGTCCAGGTATACCATGACATCAGACTTGAGGATGCGTCCGTCCTTGCCGCTACCGGTGATTTGTGACGGGTCGAGATGCAACTCCTTGACCAGGCGGCGTACCGCCGGTGTCAGGACGGGTTCTGGTGCAGGAACGGTCTTTGTTTCCGCCTTCTCCGGTTCCTGGCCGGGGGAGGGGGCGTTGCGCACAGTCGGCTTTCCCGGCGTGATGATCGCCAGCACATCGTCGGCTTCCACCAGATCGCCCTCTTGGGCATGAATTTCTGCCACTATCCCGTCTGTGGGGGATGGAACCTCCAGCACCACCTTGTCGGTTTCCAGATCCAGCAGGTTCTCATCGCGCTTTACGGCGTCTCCGGATTTTTTCCGCCAGCTCAATACGGTGGCGTCAGTGACAGATTCCGGCAGGGCGGGAACGCGAATCTCGATATTGGACATCTATATCATCCTCTGGTTTATTTCCGGGTCGAAGTGCCCGCTCAGGGCATCGTCGATGATCTTTTTCTGCTCTTCCACGTGCACGGGATAATAACCCGTGGCGGGGGCGGCCGCAGCTTTGCGCCCTACATAGAAAACCTGCTTCTTGTTGTCCCGAATGATGCGGGAGAAGCGGTGCTTGATCTGATCCCAGGCGCCCTGGTTCTGCGGTTCTTCCTGGCACCAAACGAAACTCCAGGCGTTGGGGTAGCCGGCTACCATGGCATCGAAATCCGCCCGGGGAAAAGGATAGAGCTGCTCGATGCGCACCAGGGCGACATTCTCCAGCCCCCGGGCCTGCCTGGCCTCCAGCAGTTCGTAGTAGATCTTTCCGCTGCACATGATCACCCGGGTGATGTTTTCCCTGTCCAGGGGTTCGGTTTCATTGATTACCGTATGGAAGCCTCCCTGGGTGAAGGCATCCAGAGGCGAGGTTGCCATGGGGTGGCGCAGCAGGCTTTTGGGCGTCATGACCACCAGGGGGCGCCGGTATGGGCGGATGGCCTGGCGCCGCAGCAGATGAAACATTTGCGCAGGGGTGCTGGGAATACAGATCTGGATATTTTGTTCAGCGCAGAGCTGCATATAGCGTTCGATGCGGGCGGAGGAGTGCTCCGGTCCCTGGCCCTCGTAGCCGTGGGGAAGCAGCATGGTCAGCCCGCACAGCAGTCCCCATTTGGAGCCGGCGGAGGCGATGAACTGGTCGATGACCACCTGGGCGCCGTTGGCAAAATCGCCGAATTGGGCTTCCCAGATGGTCAGGGTATTGGGCTCCGCCGTGGCATAGCCGTATTCGAAAGCCAGAACCGCTTCCTCTGACAGCAGGGAATCGACGATGCCGAAAGCGCCTTTGTCGGGATTGATGTGTTGCAGGGGGATGTATTTCTCTCCGCTCTCCTGATCCACCACCATGGCATGGCGGTGGAAAAAGGTGCCCCGGCGGCAGTCCTGGCCGGACATGCGCACCGGATGGTTTTGATCCACGAGGCTGGCGTAGGCCAGGTTTTCTGCAAAGCCCCAGTCACTGAGTTGTTCCCCCTGCATCATATGCTGCCGGTCTTCCATGATGCGTTGTACACGGGGGTGGAGTTTGAATCCGTCGGGGAATCCCAGAAGCTTCCCATATAGCCGCTGTATGTCATCCAGGGAGATGCAGGTATCCGTCGGGTGATCCCAGTGCGTGTACTGGAACGGGCGCCAGTCCACGCGGTAGGGATTGTTGATCTCGCAGAATACAGGGCGGCTGACAATCTCGCCCTTGTCCAGTTCGGAGCGGTAGTATTCGATCATGTGCTCCGCCTGTTCGGGAGTGACCACGCCTTCCGCCAGCAGCCGTTCCGCGTACAGGGTGCGGGTGGTGGGGTGCATGCGGATTTTCTGGTACATGACGGGCTGGGTCACGGCCGGTTCATCGGCCTCGTTGTGCCCCTGCCGACGGTAGCAGACCAGGTCGATGACCACGTCCTTGTGAAAATGATTGCGGTAGTCCAGCGCCAGGCGGGTAACGAAGATCACGGCTTCGGGATCATCGCCGTTGACATGGAAAATGGGCGCCTGCACCATTTTCGCCACATCGCTGCAATAGGTGGTGGAGCGGCTGTCCAGGGGATCGCTGGTGGTAAAGCCGATCTGGTTGTTGATGACGATATGCACCGTGCCGCCGGTGCTGAATCCCCGAGCCTGGGACATGTTCAGGGTTTCCATGACCACGCCTTGCCCGGCGAAGGAGGCATCGCCATGAAGAACGATAGGCAGCACCTTGTCGCCATGGCTGTCCCGGCGACGGCGCTGGCGGGCCCGCACAGAACCTTCGACTACCGGGCTGATGATTTCCAGGTGGGAGGGATTGAAGCCCAGCACGACATGCATCAACCCCCCTTTGGTCTCGATGCTGCTGGAAAATCCCTTGTGGTATTTGACGTCGCCGGAGGTCATCACGCCATGGCTCTTGCGAGTGCCCTGAAACTCGTCGTAGATGTCTGCGGGCGGTTTGCCGATGATGTTGGTCAGTACGTTCAGGCGGCCCCGGTGGGCCATGCCGATCACCGCTTCTTCAATGCCGTCACGCCCGGCGCGCTGGATGAGTTCGTCCAGCAAGGGGATGAGGGATTCCCCGCCTTCCAGGGAGAAGCGTTTCTGTCCCACATAACGGGTATGCAGATATTTCTCCAGGCCTTCGGCGGCGGTGAGCATGCGCAGTATCCAGCGCTTGTCGCCTGCGGACAGCTCCGGGCGGGTACGGTAGGTTTCCAGGCGCTGCTGGATCCAGCGTTTTTCCACCGTGTCGGTAATGTGCATGTATTCAGAGCCGACGGTGCCGGTATAGACTTTCTGCACCAGATCCAGAATCTCTTTCAGGGGCAACCGTTCAGGCGCAAACAGGGAGCCGGTGTTGAAAACCCGCTCCAGGTCGTCTTCCTTCAGGCTGTGATAGCTGAGGGTCAGCTCCGGCAGCTGTGGCGTAGCATGTAAATGCAAAGGGTCAAGATTGGCCAGTTGATGTCCACGCACCCGATAGGCATTGATCAGGCGCAGTACCGAAGCCTGCTTGGCTGCCGCCTGAGCAGCGAGGGTGTCATCGCGACTCGCCCCGTCTGGCCGTTTTTCTTTCGCCAGGCGCCTGAAACCATGCTGAATGCGCTGGTGGGAGAAATCTTCGCCTCCATGCCCGCTGACTTTGGGAAGCCTCTCAAACTGCTGGCGCCAGTTTTCCGCTACACTGCCGGGGTCTTGCAGCCAGGACTCATACAGGTTTTCGATAAAAGCTGCGTTTCCGTCATAGAACGGTGAGGACTCGCGTAATAGTTCCAGTAGCTCAGACATTTTAGGATATTCGCCCTAAATTTGGTCACGCAATGAGAATAAATTGCTTGGTTTAGGTTAAAAGTCTAGCACAAGATATTGGTTATCAAATGAAAATGTTGGAATAATATGACTGTCTTAATATAATGGGAGTTCGCATGTCGCAACGGGATTTTCTGAAAGTCCTTTTTTTTCCGCCAAAGGACAGCGTATCTCTGGGTGAGAAGGCCTTGTCCGGGCTGGCCGCCCTTGGCGGCATCGGTCTGGTGATGCTGGCAAGCAGCTTTTTCCTCGAAGGGAAAGATTTGCCTTGGGTGGTGGCGTCCATGGGGGCATCTGCAGTGCTGCTGTTTGCTGTTCCCTTGGGTCCCTTGTCCCAGCCCTGGCCGTTCGCCGGCGGACACCTGGTATCTGGGTTGGCCGGTGTGACGGTTGCCGGCCTGGTTCAAGAGCCCGTGCTGGCCGCGGCCCTGGCGGTATCCCTGGCTGTTTTCCTGATGTATCTGACAGGATGCCTGCATCCGCCGGGCGGAGCCACTGCCTTGACGGTGGTGGTTGGGGGAGATGCCATTCGCTCCATGGGCTATGAATACCTGCTAACACCGGTACTGCTCAATGTGGTGATCATGCTGGGGTGGGCGCTGTTGATCAATAACCTTTTGCCAAACCGCTATTACCCAAATACCTTGCAGCGTCTGAAAGAAACGGCCGCCAGCAGGGTGGAAGCTGACGAGCCGGGTGTGCGGCTCGGTATTGGCAAGGAAGATCTGGAATTTGCACTCAGGGAAATGAATGAGTATGTGGATGTTTCCTGTGAGGATCTGTCGCGTATTTACAGTCTGGCCGCTATCCATGCGAAGCAACGGCGCATGGGCGAGTTGCTTTGTGGCGATATCATGACCCGGGAGGTGATTAGCGCCGGGTATGGAGACAAGGTAGAAGATCTCTGGAAACTGATGGGGCAGCACAAGATTCACGGCATTCCTGTCGTGGATTCCAGATGTCATGTCATCGGTATTGTCACTATCGCTGATTTTCTCAATCAGGTGAAAATAGAAGATGGGCGGCCTTTGGCTGCACGCCTGCGGGCATTTCTCAAACCCTCTTCCGGCAACTCTACAGACAAGCCGGAGTACGCCGGCCATGTCATGACTGCGCCGGTAGTCACCATCCGCGAGGATCAGCATATTCTGGACTTGTTCCCGGTGTTCTCCGAAAAAGGCGTGCGTCATCTGCCGGTCGTGGATGCCAGCAGTTGTTTGGTGGGCATGCTCACGCCTGCGAATCTGCTTGCGGCGCTGCAAGCGGAAATGCTTTCCCCGACATGAACGAAGAACAAATGCGGGCATCCGGGGTGCATCAAATCAGTGCATGCTCGGGAAATATGCACCAAACGGGATCAGTCAAAAGCAAGGGCTGTTTCCGTATTCCTCGAATACCCCCCAGGTATTTGTCAGTTCGTGGGCAACGCCTGTTGCGTTCAATGCTCCAGGGATATTCTGAACCGGACCGTGATCGCTTGCGGGTACTATTTATTGTCCTAACAGATTGATTTAACGAATAAAAAATCCCTGTCCCTGTCAGTATGAGCGCGGTCAAAACCTGTTATTGGCGCGCCCTGCAGCAGCAGTTGTAAAGCCTCGGTGCAGGCAGGTGGATGGAGGCTGGGCAGCATGTGCATGCTGCCAGGATTGATGCTGGCATAATTCATGCAATCTCCCAGGTTTCTATTGGTTTATTCTAGATGGAGCAATCTTATGAAAACAAAGTTTATGCACATGCTTGGGGGTGTTTTATTCTGCCTGCTGTTACTACCCGTCCAAGTCTATGCAAAAGGCGACACGATCAAGATTGGCGTGTTGCACTCTCTGTCCGGCACCATGGCGATCAGCGAAACAACCCTGAAAGACACCATGCTTATGTTGATCGAGCAGCAAAACAAGAAAGGTGGCTTGTTGGGAAAAAAACTTGAAGCGGTGGTGGTTGATCCTGCTTCTGACTGGCCTTTGTTTGCAGAAAAAACGCGTGAACTGATTGCGCAGGAAAAAGTAGATGCAATTTTCGGATGTTGGACCTCCGTGTCCCGAAAATCAGTATTGCCAGTAGTGGAAGAACTGAATGGACTGCTTTTTTATCCTGTGCAATATGAAGGCGAGGAATCTTCAAGAAACGTATTCTATACTGGTGCAGCTCCCAATCAGCAGGCGATTCCTGCGGTAGACTATTTGATGAACGAAATTGAAGTGAAACGCTGGGTGCTGGCTGGTACAGATTATGTGTATCCGCGCACCACCAACAAAATTCTCAAATCCTATCTAATCGCAAAAGGTGTTGATGAGAAGGATATCATGATCAATTACACACCCTTTGGTCATTCTGACTGGCAGAATATTGTTGCCGACATAAAGAAGTTCGGTTCCGCCGGTAAAAAAACTGCCGTGGTTTCGACCATTAACGGCGATGCCAATGTGCCTTTTTACAAAGAGTTGGGTAACCAGGGTGTTTCTTCCGAAGACATTCCCGTTATCGCATTCTCTGTTGGTGAAGAAGAGCTTTCCGGCATGGATACCAAGCCACTGGTTGGGCACCTGGCTGCATGGAACTATTTCATGAGCGTCGAAAACAAGCAAAATGAAGAGTTCATCAACACCTGGCATGATTTCATCAAGGATAAAAAACGTACCACCAATGATCCCATGGAAGCTCATGTGATTGGCTTCAATATGTGGGTGAAGGCCGTGGAGAAAGCAGGCACCACTGACGTGGATAAAGTCATTGATGCCATGGTTGGGATAGAAGTGCCCAACCTGACAGGTGGTACGGCGAAGATGCTGAAAAATCACCATCTGACGAAGCCTGTGCTGATCGGCGAAATCCAGGAGGACGGGCAGTTTGAGGTGGTCTGGCAAACGGATGCCGAAGTACCTGGAGATGCGTGGTCTGATTATCTGGAAGGCAGTAAAGACCTGGTTTCGGATTGGACTGCTCCGATTAATTGTGGCAACTACAACCTGAAGCAAAAGAAATGCTTGGCTGCCAAATGATTCTGGCTTTCCCCTCTGTGGATTGATGTGGTGCATTGCCCAAGGGATATCCTGAACCCAAGATCTGTGATTGGTGCTGGCGCATAACACAACCTCTTGAATGGTCTCGCGATATGAAAAACTTCACCAGACCGAATGGGTATGGCTGCGATTTTTCATTACGCGATCCAGATCAATTGCGGATCTTGGGTCAAAGGCGGCCCTTGAGTGATATGTTATAGTCCAGCCTGTCCTGGTTTGGGCCGCTGCACTTTCCCGAAAAAATACCGGAATTGATCCAATGCTTTCTTTTGTTACAAAGAATAGATTCTTGCCGGTGTGGCTGTTGGGTTTGTGCCTGCTGCCTGCTCTGGCAAGCGCAACCCCGCCTGTAGGCTCTGATGCATTTGCCCAGGCTGTGGAACGATTGCAGGTCAAGAGTTATAAAGAAAGAGAAGCTGCAGTCGCGGCGCTAATTTCAAGCCAGGACGAAAGGGTCAAGCCTGTTCTCGAGGCCATGCTTAATGCACGTTTGTTTTATACCAAGAAAGACAAAATCACGGTTATCGGCATAAAAACCAAAGATGGATTCTCTATAACCGGCGTACTCGATCAAAAGAGTCTGGGCAACGCCAGTAAATCCCAACTGAAAAAAATCAAGGTTAACAATAAGCTTCGCAGAATACTGCGAGCGGGTATTGCCGCGCTGACTCTTTCCGATCCTGCCCCGGAAGTACGTCTGTCTGCGGTAAAACAGATGTACGGCAAGCTGGGCAATGCCGGCATCCAGATTCTGACAACCCATTTTGAAACCGAAACGGATAGCAAGGTTCGTGAGGAAATACAAACCCTGCTCCATATCCACGACCTGAGTTCTGATGACCGAAATACAGTATTGAAAGCTGTCGCGGCACTGTCGAAAAGCCTGCATCCAGAAGTCAGAAACAAGCTGGAATTACTGAAAGACAGCACGGACCAAGAGATTTCGGCTGCTTCCGGAGATGCCTTGAAGCATATTCAAGAACAGCTCGCCTTCTACGCGAAGGTAAAGACCGCCTTCTTTGGTTTGAGCCTGGGTTCGGTTCTGGTGCTTGCCGCCATAGGGTTGGCGATCACCTTTGGCGTCATGGGTGTAATCAATATGGCGCATGGTGAATTGATTATGCTGGGAGCCTATACCACTTATGTCATACAGCAGCTGATGCCGCAATATATCGGCATGTCGCTACTGGTCGCCATTCCTGCCGCATTCCTTGTTTCCGGCGCTGTAGGGATACTTATCGAGCGCCTGGTGATCCGCCACCTCTATGGCAGGCCGCTGGAAACCTTGCTGGCAACTTTCGGCATCAGCCTGATCTTGCAGCAAACGGTACGCACGATATTTTCTCCACTGAATCGTTCGGTAGAAACACCGCAATGGATGTCAGGGTTTCTGGAGATCAATCCCGCCCTTTCGCTAACCTATAACCGGCTCTACATCATATTGTTTTGCCTGCTGGTTTTCGCCGTGCTGTTTCTGGTTATCAAAAAAACCTCTCTTGGATTGAGTGTGCGTGCGGTTTCGCAAAATCGTGCAATGGCCAGAGCCATGGGTATACGCGCCAGCCGCGTCGATGCGCTTACCTTTGGGCTTGGCTCCGGTATCGCTGGTATCGCTGGTGTGGCCTTGTCGCAAATCACTAATGTTGGGCCAAACATGGGGCAGGACTATATTATCGATTCATTCATGGTGGTGGTTTTTGGGGGAGTGGGCAATCTGTGGGGAACGCTGATCGGCGGCTTTTCTCTGGGCATAGCCAATAAATTCATGGAACCCTGGGCGGGCGCCGTGCTGGCAAAGATACTGGTGCTGGTCTTTATCATTCTTTTTATCCAGAAACGACCTCGTGGTTTGTTCCCGCAAAAAGGCCGTGTGAACTGATTGCGACGGGAGGCTTGCACTATGTTTTACATGTTGAAGGGTGATCGTGGCGGACAGGCCTTGTTGTTGCTGCTGAGCATTGCTGTAGTACTTGTCCCCGTTTTGAACCTGGTGGTGCCGGAAGGCCATGCCCTGCATGTTTCAACCTTTACCGTAACCCTGCTGGGAAAGTATCTTGCCTTTGCGCTGCTGGCAGTTGCCGTTGATCTGGTCTGGGGCTATATGGGAATCCTCAGCCTGGGGCATGGCGCATTCTTTGCCCTTGGTGGCTATGCCATGGGCATGTACCTGATGCTGCAAATTGGTGACCGGGGGGTTTATGGGAACCCGGATCTGCCCGATTTTATGGTGTTTCTGAATTGGCAGGAGGTTCCCTGGTTCTGGCAGGGCTTCGACAACTTCTGGTTTGCCATGATTATGGTTGCTTTGGTGCCCGGGCTGCTGGCCTTTGTGTTCGGCGCTTTGGCTTTCCGTTCCCGCGTCACTGGTGTGTATTTGTCGATTATGACCCAGGCGCTGACCTACGCACTGATGCTGGCATTTTTCCGCAATGAAATGGGCTTTGGCGGCAACAACGGCCTGACCGACTTTAAAGACATTCTGGGATTCAGCCTGCAATCTGACAGCACCCGGGTGGCGCTCTTTATCGCCTCTGCAGCGGCGCTGGCGCTGGGCTATCTGGCTTGCCGGGCCATTGTGGTTTCCCGTCTGGGGAAAGTTGTGGTGGCCATCCGCGATACGGAAGACAGAGTGCGCTTTATCGGTTATCGGGTAGATCACATCAAGCTGGCCATTTTTACCTTCTCTGCTGTGCTGGCAGGGATTGCCGGCGCCCTGTATGTGCCGCAGGTGGGAATCATCAACCCGGGAGAATTTTCTCCTCTGCGCTCCATAGAGCTGGTGGTGTGGGTCGCCATCGGTGGACGGGCCACCCTGTATGGAGCCGTGCTGGGAGCGTTCATCGTGAATTATTCCAAGACCTATTTAACCGGCGCCGCTCCTGAAGTATGGTTGTTTGCCCTCGGTGCCTTGTTTGTGCTGGTTACGCTCTATCTTCCCAATGGTCTTGCAGGGCTGTCGAAGAAAAAGGAAGCGGCGGCATGAGTGCTCTGGCGAAGATACGGGAAACCTTCCGTCGTGATCAGGTTTTCGATTTCGTAAACAAGCAGGATTATTCCCGGGTTGACACCAGCCATGGGCAGATTCTCTATGTTGAGGATGTCAGTGTTTCTTTCGATGGATTCAAGGCCATCAATGAACTGAACTTCTATATCGAGGTAGGTGAGCTGCGCTGCATGATAGGCCCAAATGGTGCGGGTAAAACCACCATGATGGATATTATCACCGGCAAAACCCGCCCGGATCAGGGTAGCGTCTGGTTCGGACAGAATATCAATTTGCTCAAAATGACAGAACCTGAGATTGCCCAGGCTGGCGTGGGGCGGAAGTTCCAGAAACCCACGGTGTTCGAGCATCACGACATATTCGAAAACCTGGAAATGGCGATGGCGGGAAACAAAGGTGTCTGGTCCACCTTTCGCGCCCGGCTTTCCAGTGAGCAACATGACCAGATTGCCAGCGTTATGGAAATCATCGGCTTGAGTGATTGCGCCAAACAACGTGCAGGTGCTTTGTCTCATGGCCAGAAGCAATGGCTGGAAATCGGCATGTTGCTGATGCAAAATCCTAAACTGTTGCTGGTTGACGAACCTGTTGCGGGTATGACGCATCAGGAAATGGACAAGACCGGAGAACTGTTGACCTCGCTGGCGGGAGAGCATTCCGTGGTAGTGGTTGAGCATGACATGGATTTCGTCCGCTCCATTGCAAAAAAAGTCAGCGTATTGCACCAGGGAAGCATTCTGGCTGAAGGAAGTATGGATGAAGTACAAAACAACCAGCGTGTAATCGAGGTATATCTTGGAGAATAAAGCCTTATTGCAGGTCAGCAAGCTAAACCAGTATTATGGAGAAAGTCACACCCTTTGGGATCTTGATCTTTCCGTAATCCAGGGAAAATGCACCTGTTTGATGGGGCGTAATGGTGTTGGAAAAACCACCCTGCTGCAATGTATCATGGGTTTGCAGGCGATCAAGGACGGCAGCATTGTTTTTGATGATTTTGAGATACAAAAAGAAGCTGCCGAAAAACGTGCCGGGGCGGGTATTGGCTATGTACCCCAGGGGCGGCAGATCTTTCCGCAGCTAAGTGTAGGTGAAAATCTGGAGCTTGGCCTGTTTGCGCGCAAGGACAGGATGAAGAAAATACCCGACTTTATTTTTGAGCTTTTCCCGGTGTTAAAACAAATGATCTCTCGCCGTGGCGGTGACCTTTCTGGCGGGCAACAACAACAGCTTGCCATTGGCCGGGCGCTGGTGATCGATCCCAAGATGTTGATCCTGGACGAACCGACGGAAGGCATACAGCCAAATATCGTACATCAGATTGGCGACATCATCATGCAGCTGAACAAGGAAATGGGGATCACCGTTCTGCTGGTAGAGCAAAAACTTCCTTTTGCCCGGCGGGTTGGGGACTACTTTTGCATCATGGAGCGAGGAAAAAATGTTGCCACTGGCGATATGGCGGAATTAAGTGATGAAATAGTGCAGCAGTTTTTAACTGTGTAACAACGAGGAGCTATCATGCCAAAATTAATTATCTCTCCATTAATACTTGCCTTTCTCACCATTACAGATACAGCATATGCCCATGTTGGCATGGAACATTTTCCATGGATGCATGCGGTTGCACACATTGTCGCCTCAGCTGCCATAGGTATGGCGATTGTTGCCATGGGGTGGTATTTGTTGCGTAAGAGATCAAAGCTGCGGTGGTCGCGCCTGCAGAACAAATAAAACGTCCGATGCCTTGTGCTGAAGCCAACCGGGGCTGGAAAGCAGAGCTGAATCTGGGCTTCAAAAGGAAGCTTGAGCATACTGTTTTGAACCGCCATGCGCAATTTGGCCCGCTGACCGTGCAACGCCCTTTTTATCCGGAAAAGGAAACCTGTCATCTTTACTTGTTGCATCCTCCTGGCGGAGTGGTGGGCGGCGACGAGCTGCGCATCAATGTAAGGCTGGAAGAAGAGGCTCGCGTCTTGCTGACCACGCCTGGGGCCACCAAGTTCTATCGCAGCATGGGGGCGCTGGCGCAGCAGGTTCAGACCCTGTCTGTAGCAGATGGCTGCGCTCTGGAATGGTTGCCACAGGAAAATATTTTTTTCGACCAGACACGCAGCCATTTGTCTACCCGCATCGTTTTGGAGGATACAGCCCGCTTTATCGGTTGGGAGATAAATTGCTATGGCCGGCCTGCATCAAGGGATTTGTTTACAAAGGGCCTGGTCAGGACGCGATTGGAGGTGATTCGCGGTGGCGCGCCACTGCTGCTGGATCAGTTGTTGATAGAAGATGCCTCCGCCCTGAAAAGCCCTGGCAGTTTCAACGGTTATTCCTGCTTTGGAACTCTGGTTGCGACCCAGGTAAGCCCCCGGTTGCTGGATCTGGTTCGCACCATTGTCAGCACCCGGGACAATCGTCAGCTCGTTGGTTTGAGCTTGCTGGATGACTTGCTGGTGGCGCGGTGCCTGGGCCACTATTCCGAGAGCATTGCAAATACCCTGAGAAGCATCTGGGGGGCTTTACGGCCGGAATTGCTGGAAAGAGAGGCATGTCATCCGCGAATCTGGTCAACCTGAGTGGCAACGTATTTTTGGTGCCTTTAGGGCACACAACC
>JALWMK010000092.1 GCA_027083925.1 Sedimenticola sp.
AACATGATCAATCACCCACGCGTCAGCAGCTATGTTCGCATGGATGATTGGGATGAAGAAGCAGCCAAGTGGAAAGAAAGCAAGGCTGGCTGAACTCTGCAGGCTTATTGATGATCCGCTCAACAGGCAGTGATCGTACGGACAATCACTGCCTGGACTGAACAACCCGATTGATTATTTAGGAGGTTTGCATGTCAAATGCACCTGTTATGCCCATTGAATCCGGAACGCCTGACAGCTTCCAGTATATGCACCCCACGTTGCGCAGGAATTATGGTCAGTGGGCCTATCATGACCGCCCACGCCCTGGCGTTCTGCATCATGTGTCCAACTTTGGCGACGAGATCTGGACCGTAAAGGCCGCCTCTCCCCGCCAGCTCGACATTCTCACCCTGCGGGAGATCTGTGATATCGCTGACGAGTTCTGCAAGGGCTATTTGCGTTTCACCATGCGCGGCAACATCGAGTACATGGTGACGGAAGAGTCTCAGCTCGAGCCGCTGATCAAGCGCCTGAACGATGCCGGTTATCCAATTGGCGGTACCGGCAACTCCGTGACCATGATTTCCCATACCCAGGGCTGGTTGCACTGCGATATTCCCGGTACCGACGCGTCCGGTGTAGTCAAGTCCCTGATGGACGAGCTGATCGATGAATTCGTGGTCGAGGAAATGCCCAACCGCGTACACATCACTACTTCCTGCTGCCAGATCAACTGTGGTGGCCAGGGTGATATCGCCATCAACATCCAGCACACCAAGCCGCCCAAGATCAACCATGACCTGGTCGGTAACGCCTGCGAGCGTCCATCGGTTGTAGCCCGCTGCCCGGTGGCGGCCATTCGTCCTGCGATGGTAAACGGCAAGCCCACTCTGGAAGTGGACGAGAAGAAGTGCATCTGCTGTGGCGCCTGCTTCCCTCCCTGTCCTCCCATGCAGATCAACGATCCCGAGCATTCCAAGCTGGCGGTATGGGTTGGCGGCAAGCACTCCAACGCCCGTTCCAAGCCCATGTTCCACAAGCTGGTGGCAGCTGGCCTACCCAACAACGCGCCTCGCTGGCCTGAAGTGGCCAAAGTGGTCAAGCAGATCCTGGCAGCCTACAAGGAAAACGCCAACGACTATGAGCGTATGGGTGAGTGGGTAGAGCGTATCGGTTGGCAGCAATTCTTTGATCTGACCGGTCTGCCGTTCACCAAATATCACATCGACAACTGGCGCGGCAGCCGCAACAGTCTCAACCAGTCTGCGCACATCCGCTTTTGATACGGGGGTCGTACCAGGTATGAAATTTTCTATACAAGTAAATGAAGGTCCTTATCAGCACCAGGCTTCGGACTCTGCCTATCAGTTCACCAAGGCGGCGCTGGAGAAAGGCCACGAGTGCTTCCGGGTGTTTTTCTATCACGACGGTGTGCTCAACGGCACCCGTCTGACCACGCCGCCCCAGGACGATCGCAATATCGTCAACAATTGGACCGAGCTGGCAGAGAAGTATGATCTGGATCTGGTCGTCTGCGTTGCAGCAGCTCAGCGTCGCGGTATCGTGGACGAAGGCGAAGCCGAGCGTAACGGCAAAGATGCAACCAATATTGCTCCCCGGTTCCGTATTTCCGGTTTGGGCCAATTGGTAGAGGCTGCCATTCAAAGTGACCGCCTGGTTGTATTCGGCGATTAAAGGAGGATTGAATAATGTCTGAAACAAAGAATTTCATGTTCCTCAATCGCCGTGCACCCTATGGCACGATTTACGCTTGGGAATCCCTGGAAGTTGTGCTGATTTCGGCTGCGTTCGAGCAGAACGTCAGCCTGATGTTTGCCGATGATGGCGTGTATGAGCTGACCAAGGGGCAGGATACCGCCGGTATCGGTATGAAAAACTTCTCTCCTACCTATCGTACTTTGGGTGATTACGAAGTACGCCACATGTATGTGGACAAGGCCTCTCTGGAAGCCCGCGGCCTGACTGCTGATGATTTGGTGCAAGTCGAATGGGAAGACTGGGAAACAGAAGAGTCTGTGGACAACATCGTGGAAGTCGTTGATTCCGAAAAAGTAGCCGAGCTGCTTGCCGAATCCGACGTCGTGTTCAGTTTCTGAGGAGATAGTAATGAGCGATCTGCACACTGTAAATAAATCGCCTTTCGAGAAGAACTCCCTGGAAAGCTGTTTGCGCTTGTCCAGGGCCGGTTCTGTCATATTGCTGTATGAAGATGCTGTTTATGCCGCGCTCAAAGGCACCGCTGTCGAAAACATGATTACTTCTGTTGTCGGCGACAGGAAAGTCTATGTACTGGGTCCTGATTACAAGGCCCGCGGTTTGGACGAATCTCGCATCATCGATGGTGTGGAAGTCGTGGATTACGCGGGTTTTGTTGACCTGGTTGACACGAATGACAAGGTTCAGGCTTGGGTTTGACCCCGTTCCTGGACAGAATTTTTTGATTGATTATTAGGAGATAGAAACATGCCTATCGAAGTAGATGGTAAGACTTTTGAGACTGATGAGGAAGGCTACCTGGTAAACCTGAACGACTGGGTTCCTGGTGTTGCCGAGATGATGGCCAAGGAAGACGATCTGGAGCTGACCGATGACCACTGGGATATCATCAATTTCCTGCGTGAGTATTATGAAGAATACCAGATCGCACCTGCGGTTCGCGTATTGACCAAGGCTGTAGGCAAGCGCCTGGGCAAGGAAAAGGGCAACAGCAAATACCTGTACGGCCTGTTCCCGTACGGCCCTGGTAAGCAAGCCTGCCGTTATGCCGGCCTGCCCAAGCCGACTGGCTGTGTTTGATCACAGATTGAACCGCTGGGAGGGCGGTTTCGACTGCCTTCCCGGTTTCTCCAAAATCTGAAAGAGTTTTTCAAAATATGTCGCTTGCTATCACAGTGCTTTTCTATGTGGCCACGGTTATCCTGATTACCGGTCTGGCGTATCGTATTTGGGTTTATGCCAAGGTTCCAGCACCCCTCAAGATTGCTACGACCCCAGCGCCTGTGACCAAAGGCGGTGTGGCCCTGCGGATGTTCCGGGAAGTGGCATTTTTTGAAAGTCTGTTCAAAAGCAACAAGCTGTTGTGGCTGCTGGGGGTGCTGTTTCACTTGGGGCTGTTGCTGGTGTTGCTGCGCCATCTGCGCTACTTCATCAATCCCGTTCCGACTGTGATCGAACTTGTGCAACCCTTTGGCAAGTATGCAGCATTTGCCATGATTGCCGGTTTGTTGGGATTGTGGGCGCGCCGTTTTGTTATTGATCGTGTGCGTTATATCAGCGCGCCATCTGATCATCTGATTCTGGCGTTGCTGGTGCTGATCGGCATTAGCGGAGCTTCCATGACGTTTGTTTCCCATGTTGATGTTGTCGGCCTCAAGAGCTTTACCCTGGGCCTGTTGACTTTCGACTGGAAGCCGCTGCCGTCTGACTTACTGCTTGTGATGCATCTGTTTCTGGTGGCGGTGCTGATGATCATTTTCCCTTACAGCAAGTTGCTGCATGGAGTGGGCGTGTTTTTCAGCCCGACTCGCAACCAGGTTGATAACCCCCGGGAAAAACGCCATTTGGCGGATTGGGCGAGAAAACTAGAAGAAAACTCCTGATAACTGTACGGCATTGGTAAAGAGGCAATAGGTTCAGCTCATGGCAAAAGCGAAATTTGAAGTTCCCGAGCTCCAGGAATATCCAGAGGTTCCAAAAATAGAACCAGGCACCATGGCACACCTGGAAACCTTCAAGGCGAAACCGGAGTTTCAGGAAGCCCTGGGTTTTCCGGGCGAACTGACGGACAACTGGCAGGAGCAGGCCATTGAAGCCATGGGGGACATGCTGGGCAAGTATCGCTCCCTGAAAGTGTATATGGATTCCTGCGTAAAATGCGGTGCCTGTACCGACAAGTGCCATTATTATCTGGGAACCAAAGATCCCAAGAATATGCCTGTTGCCCGCCAGGATCTGATGCGCAAGGTGTATCGCCGTTACTTTACCCTTGCGGGCAAATTCTTTCCCAAACTGGTAGGCGCAACCGACTTTACCCAGGAAGTGCTGGATGACTGGTATAACTACTTTCACCAGTGTTCACAGTGCCGTCGTTGCTCGGTGTTTTGCCCCTATGGTATTGATACCGCAGAAATCTCCATGGCCGCACGGGAGATAATGGATCGCATCGGTGTTGGTGACAAATATTCCAACGAGATCATCGGCAAGGTCTACCGCATTGGTAACAATCTGGGCCTTCCCGGACCGGCTCTCGAAGATACCCTGGAAGGTCTCGAGGAAGATGTTTTTGACGAAACTGGTGTGGAGGTCAAGTACCCCATGGACGTAAAGGGGGCAGATATCCTGCTGGTCACTCCTTCTGCCGATTTTTTCGCCGAGCCCCATGTTGACGGCCTCATCGGTTATGGCAAGGTATTCCATGAGGCGGGCGTTTCCTGGACCGTGAGCTCCAAGGCATCGGAGGCGGCCAACTTCGGCATGTTCATTGGCTCCTACGAGAACATGCGCAAGGTTTCCCTGCGGATCCGCGAAGCTGCACTGGAACTGGGTGTAAAGCGTATTATTTTTGGCGAGTGCGGCCATGCCTGGCGAGTGGCCTATGCGTTCCTGAATACTCTAGCGGGCCCGTTTGATTTCCTGGACAAGAATTATCCTGTGCCCCAGCACATCCTGGAATTCACCCTGGATGAGATCGAAAAGGGCACACTGAATATCGACAAGTCCCTGAACGATGATATGGTGCTCACCTTTCATGATTCCTGCAATGTGGCGCGGGCGACCCGTATGGGTGACAAGCCCGGTGGGCAGTTCGACATACCAAGGGCAGTCATCAAGGCGGTCTGCAATAACTATGTGGACATGCCGGAAGACACCATCCGCGAAGCGACCTTCTGTTGCGGCGGTGGCGGTGGCCTGCTCACCGATGATCTCATGGAACTGCGTGTCAAGGGTGCCAAGCCCAGAATGGAAGCATTGAAAAGCGTTACCGAAGAGTATGGGGTTACCCATATGGCGGCAATCTGTGCCATCTGCAAGTCGCAGTTCACCAAGGTCATACCTTACTACGGTTTTGAGATGGATCAGATTGTCAGTGTGCATCAGCTGGTATCCAATGCCCTGGTTCTTACCGGGCAGAACAGCGAAGGCGAAGAAGACGAATCCGAGGAAGATGCCGCCTGAGCACGCGGCCTTCCGCAACAAAATAATCCTCCCGAAAGGGTAATAGTTTTAACTGGTTTTGGAGAGTGACAATGGCAACTCCTAGTGATGAAATGGCAAAGAACATTACCTGGCGTCGGTTTGAAGAAGGCCAGAACAAGTGGGATGACTGGACCGACGACATTTTCAACTATGACACTTCACACAAATGTCCCACCTATGTGCATGAAACTCCTCCATGCCAGGGCAGCTGCCCTTCCGGCCACGATGTTCGCGGCTGGTTGTCGATTGTACGTGGCATCGAAAAACCTGTGGAAGGCGTAGAGAAGGAAGAATACGCATTTCGCCGCGCCACCGAGTCCAATCCTTTTCCTTCCATGATGGGACGTGTCTGTCCTGCGCCCTGCCAAGACGGTTGTAACCGGAATGTGGTGGAAGACTATGTCGGCATCAATTCCATTGAGCAGTTTATTGGTGACAAAGGCCTGGAAAATGGCTACACCTTTGAAGCCGGCAAGGATAGCGGCAAGAAGGTCGCCGTGATTGGCGGTGGCCCGGGCGGCATGGCTGCTGCGTATCAACTGCGCCGTATGGGGCATGGCGTGACCGTATTCGAGGCCCAGTCGGAGCTCGGTGGCATGATGCGCTACGGTATTCCCAACTATCGCGTTCCCCGCGACAAGCTGGCTGCCGAAAACCAGCGTATCGTGGATATGGGTGTTGAGGTTCGTTTCAACACGCGGGTTGGCAAGGACATTAGCGTCGAGAGTCTGGAGAACGATCATGATGCCATTATCTGGGCAGTAGGCTGCTGGACTGGCCGCGCATTGCCTGTAAATGGTTGGGAAGGCACTCCCAATTGCGTAACTGGTGTTGCCTACCTCAAGGCTTTCAATGAAGGCCGCATGAAAGTGACCGGCAAGAAGCTGATTTGCGTAGGTGGCGGTGATACCTCCATTGACGTGGTTTCTGTTGCCCGTCGCATCGGCACCAATGCCGCCATGCCCGGCAATCCGGAAGATGTAGTGCATGACGGCAATCTGGATCAGGATGAAGCGCTTGTTGCCGGACGTGAGCCGGTGGATGCGACCCTGACCTCCCTGTTCACCAAAGAAAACATGATGGCTGCAGAGCATGAAATTCATGATGCACTCCAGGAGGGCGTAGCTGTTCTGGACGGGGTCATGCCTCTGGAAGTGATCAAGGGCGAAGATGGCCGCGCTAGCGGGCTGAAGATTTGTGATTGCACCATGGATGGCATGACCCCTGTGCCCATAGAGGGGACCGAGCGCGTGCTGGAAGCTGACATCATTGTTGCGGCAATTGGCCAGGGCGGTGATTTGAGTGGTCTGGAAAGCTTTGACAATGGTCGTGGCCTGATGGATACCACCAACAACTATCAGCTCAAGGACAAGCCGAACCATTTTGCCATCGGCGATATTGTTCGTCCGCATTTGCTGACCACCGCCATCGGTCAGGCCTGGGTTGCGGCGGAATCTGTGGATACTTTCCTCAAGGGGCAGGAAATCAAGAAGCGCCCCAAAGTGGATGTTCACTACTTTGATTTGCTGGAAAAAATGCACGAAGCCGGATTGGATCCCGAGCATTTTGACCCACATGCAGGTGATCAGAGGGGAACCTATTCCTCTAGCTATGCGGTACATAATTACGAAGATCGCTCTTTTGCCGAAATTATCGGTAGCGATGAACTGTTCCTGGGGCACTTTAAGGTCACCCCCCGGTACAAGCGCACCGAAAATGTGCCCAGTGCGGATGAAGTTCTCGGACATTTTAAGGAGCGTATGCAGGGTCTGGATGAGGAAACTGCGCAGAAGGAAGCTGATCGCTGCATGAGCTGCGGTTTGTGCTTTGAATGCGACAACTGCGTTATCTATTGTCCTCAGGATGCAGTCTATCGCGTACCCAAAAACCAGGCGACTACCGGCCGCTATGTGGCCACGGATTATACGCGTTGCATTGGCTGCCACATTTGCCACGATGTATGCCCTACCGGGTATATTCAAATGGGGCTTGGTGAGTAAACCGGAGCAGAGGCTTTTTTTCATGATTCGCAACCGCAGCATCATGTTGTTTCTGGCAGGCGCAATGCTTGGGCTGGCTATCGGCCCGGGCAATGCATTCGCTGGTGAAGCAGTAGAAGGTACGGCCAAGGCCGACAAGCTGGAGCAGTGCGTGGAACCCACGCCTGTCATGCGCCGCAACCATTTTGAGTTTATCAAGCATCAGCGTGACCTGACCGTACACCAGGGCATACGCGGCAGCAAGCACAGTCTTGCAGGCTGTATCGATTGTCACGCGAGGAAAGATGCTTCCGGCAAGGCGGTGCCCGTGAATGCACAAGGGCAGTTTTGCGCCGGTTGTCATGAGTATGTTGCCGCAAGCCTGGATTGTTTCAGTTGCCATAGCGCCGTACCCGGGGAGAAATGACTATGTCCAGAACAGAACAGCAAGGGCGTCGGGTATTTCTGAAGAAAACGGCTACCGCTGCGGCTGTCGCCATTGCGCCCGGAGTCATGCTGCATGCCTTGCCAGCAGCAGCTGCCCCGAGGGTAGAAGCGGTAAGCGGAAAAATACGCTGGGGTATGCTTATTGATGCCAGCAAATGCGCCGATGGTTGCAGTGATTGCGTAACTGCCTGTGACAAGGAAAATGGCCTGGATCTGGTAGATATGCCGGCAGGGGCGGAAGAAGCGCTCTGGGAGCGCCAGCGGCCCCGCTGGATACGGCAGGTCAAGCTGAAGGACAATCTCTCCGGCAAGATTACCAACTTGCCCATGATGTGCCAGCATTGTGAAAAGCCGCCCTGTGTCGATGTTTGTCCCACGGGCGCCTCTTTCCGCCGGGCGGATGGTATCGTGATGGTGGATCGTCATATCTGCATCGGTTGCCGGTATTGCATGATGGCCTGCCCTTACAAGGCGCGTTCTTTCATTCATGCCGAAGTAGCCGAAAAGCTGACCCACACGCCTCGTGGAAAGGGATGCGTGGAAAGTTGCAATCTTTGCGTACATCGTCTGGACAATGGCGAGAGCACCACGGCCTGCCAGGACGCCTGCAAGCATCAGGCGATTGTGTTTGGTGATTTGAATGATCCTGAAAGCGCAGTGTCCCGGGCGTTGAAAAAATATCCCAGTGTCCAGATCCGCGCGGATCTGAAATTGAACACCGGCATACGCTACAGCAATGTCTGAACTGATTTTGATTAGGTGGGTGAAGTAATGAAAAAGATTCACTTCAGCGAATGGGGCATAGATAGTCCTCGTTACTGGGGCATGCTCGCGGTGCTGGGAAGTATCGTCGCCATAGCTGGTGGTGCCGTATACTATATGGAGCATAATGGTCACTGGGTCACCGGGATGACGAACCAGGTTGTTTGGGGCATACCGCATGTGTTCGCCATATTTCTTATTGTCGCCGCTTCCGGGGCGCTCAATATTGCTTCCATTGGCACGGCTTTCGGAAAAAAGGCGTACAAGCCCCTGGGCAGGCTTTCGGCTCTTTTGGCCATTACGTTACTGGCTGGAGGTCTTGCTGTGCTGGTTCTCGATCTTGGTCAGCCCGGCAGATTGCTGGTTGCCATGACGCACTACAATTTCAAGTCCATATTTGCCTGGAACATCTATCTCTACACCGGCTTTTTTGCCATCGTGGCGGTTTATATCTGGTTCATGATGGATCGCCGCATGAAGGCCTGGTACAAGCCGATAGGTATCTTTGCTTTTGTATGGCGTTTGCTGCTGACCACAGGTACCGGTTCGATCTTCGGTTTCCTGGTCGCCCGCCAGGGTTATGACGCCGCCATCCTCGCACCGATGTTTGTCATCATGTCATTTGCCTACGGGCTGGCTGTTTATCTGCTGGTGCTGATGTTTGCCTTTAAGGCCGATGGGCGGGAACTTGGCGCTACGCTGCTGAAACGGCTGAAAAACCTGCTGGGCGTATTCGTCGCGGCGGTACTGTATTTTACCCTGGTCTATCATCTGGCCAATCTATATGGCACGGAAAATCATGCCTATGAGGCCTTTATCCTCAAGGATGGAGGGATATACACGCTGCTGTTCTGGGGTGGCTGGGTGCTTGTCGGTGGCCTGATTCCCCTGGGAATCATTTATCATCCGGGGCTGGGCAATACGCGGGGGGGAATTGTTGCTGCTGCCACGCTGGTGATCCTGGGAGGATTCGCCACAGTTTATGTCATCGTCATCGGCGGGCAGGCGTTCCCCATGGCCATGTTTCCGGGCAAGACCATTATTGCCAGCGGGTTTTTTGATGGAGTAAACGGCCAGCCTATGTTGTATGCGCCAAGCTTGCCCGAGTTTCTGCTGGGACTTGGAGGCGTCGCTCTGGTATTGTTGTTGACCTTCATTGGTATTCGCATGCTGCGTTTTCTGCCTGCCACCCTGTCTGACGAGGTTGCTGATCCCCACCATGCCAAGCCATAAACGGGAGATTGGATAGGCAACAGGGGGCGGTCTTTTAGGCCGCCTTTTTACATTCCGGGAACATGGTTATGGCTCATTTGATGATATCTGCGGCGCACAAATCCTCTGGCAAGACGACTGTCAGTATTGGCTTGTGCGCTGCGTTTCACAGAGCATCCCATGTTGTCCAGCCGTTCAAGAAAGGGCCGGATTATATTGACCCCTTGTGGCTTGGGCAGGCGGCGGGGCGCTCCTGCTACAACCTTGATTTCTTCACCATGGGTTCAGAAGAAATTACCAGCCGGTTTGCCCACGGAATGGCGAATGCGGATCTGGGCATTATCGAGGGCAACAAAGGCCTGTATGATGGACTGGATCTGCATGGCAGCAACAGCAATGCAGCACTTGCCGCCTTGCTGGATGTGCCGGTGGTGCTGGTGCTCGACACCCGTGGCATGACCCGTGGCATCGCCCCTCTGATACTTGGATACCAGGCTTTTGATGAGAAAATACACATCGCCGGAGTAATTCTCAACAGCGTGGGGGGAAGCCGCCATGAGAGCAAGCTGCGCAATGTAATTGAACACTACACGGAAGTACGGGTTGTCGGCGCAGTTCCCCGTAATGACCTGATTCGCATTGAAGAACGTCATTTGGGATTGATGCCCAGTAACGAGACGCAAGCCGCGCAACAGCATATAGACAGGATTGCGGATCACATCAGCTCCCATGTCGACCTGGATGCGCTGCTGGAAATTGCCGGAGCTGCGCCTGTACCGGAAGCTCCCAAACCGGCTTGTTGTTCCGGGAAAGAGCAGCCTGGATCGTTGCGCATTGCTTATGCGAAAGATGCTGCATTTGGTTTTTACTATCCGGATGATATGGAATTCCTGCACCGGGCGGGAGCCAGGCTGGTGCCGTTCGACACCCTAAATGACAAGATGCTTCCCGAAGCAGACGGCCTGCTGATTGGCGGAGGGTTTCCAGAAACTGCGATGGATGCGCTGGAAGAAAACCGGAGTATGCGGGCTTCTGTCAAGGCATTCATCGAGGCAGGCGGCCCTGCCTATGCAGAATGTGGTGGATTGATGTATCTTTGCCGTAGCCTGCAATGGAAGGGCAGACAATCTGATATGGTTGGCGTAGTGCCTGCTGATGTCAAAATGCATCAAAAACCGAGAGGTAGAGGTTATGTGCATTTATGCGAAACTGAGAATCATCCCTGGCCGGGAGATACCCCGCTTTCCCGGCAGGTGAGGGCGCATGAATTCCATTATTCCGGGTTGGAGAATCTGGACGTCACACAGAAATTCGCTTATAAAGTTAAGCGTGGCTTTGGTATAGACGGAACCAATGACGGAATCGTATACAAGAACCTACTGGCCAACTATTCGCATATGCGTAATGTTGGGTCGAATCACTGGGTGGAACGCTTCGTTGCCCATGTGCGGGCGTGCAAGAACAACACGATTGGCCTGCCGTCTGACAGTGATGCCGGATGAATTGAATCGAGAGGGATTGGCTGGAAATGTTCACGATTACTCCTGCAGCAGCAAAACAGATAAAAGTCGCCGCCGAACAGGGTGGAACCGAAGGTATGGCTCTGCGCATGGCGGTCAGGGAAAACAAGGATGGATCATTTTCCTATCACATGGGATTTGATGAGCCGGCAGAGGCTGATAAACGCATCTGCTCCGAAGGTGTGGAAGTGGTCATGGATCCCAGCTTTGAGAAATACCTGGATGAATGCACCCTGGATTATGTCGAGATGGATGATGGGAGCTGGCAGTTCGTGTTTCTCAATCCGGCAGATCCTCATTTTGTGCCTCCAAAGCTCAACTAGACATCATGTCTAGCCCGGAAATTGCACCAGGATGTGGAATTTCCGGGCTAGGCTGTCATCATTGCTGCTTGAAGCGGTGGATCAGGCGCCTGTCTTTCTTGCTGGGTCGTCCTTCGGTATGGATGGGGGCGGCAGCCCGGGCTGCGTGCTGTAGGGCTGCTTCCTTTTCACGATGTTGGCGGCTCGCTTCCGGTTCGCTGTAGAAGCCTGCGGCCTCGGAAGCCGGACGGCGTTGTTTAGGTAGTACCCGTACCTCGATATCCCATTCCAGGCCGTTCTTGCTGATATGCAAATGGCTGCCCGGGCGAATTTCCTTGCCGGGCTTGCTGCGTTGGCCGTTGAGATGCACCTTGCCGCCGGTAACGGCCTCGGCGGCGAGCTTGCGGGTTTTGAAGAAGCGCGCTGCCCAGAGCCACTTGTCCAGGCGCATTTTTTCCGGCTCGTCCATGCTCAGGTTGGCCCGTCTTCTGAAGCATCGGCGCTATGGGCAAAAGCCGCCTCATCATTGTGCGGCTCAAGACCCAGCAGAGGGTCGAGTTCACCATAGGCCTCCAGCTGCGCCATGTCATCAAAGCCGCCAACATGAAAATCGTCGATAAAGATCTGGGGTACGGTGCGGCGATTGCTGCGTTGAATCATTTCCAGCATTTTCTCCCTGTCCAGATCCACGCGAATTTCTTCATACTTGACGGCCTTGCCGTGCAGCAGGGATTTGGCGCGCACGCAATAAGGGCACATGGCGGTGGAATAGACAACAATACGAGGTGAAGGCACAGCAGATCTCTCCAATGGCAGACGGCGGTATATATTGCGTCCTTGTATCCTAGCATCTTTTTTATGCCCAAAAACAGGGTAAACTGTGCCCTTTCGAGCCAAATGCCCCTGTATTGCCATGTGGAAAGAAGCCGCTGCAAAAACGATTTTTCTCAAAGACTACCTGCCGCCTGCCTGGGTGATCGAAACGGTGGATCTGGATTTCAATCTGCAAGAGCAGGGAACCAGGGTTGTGTCCCGGCTGACGCTGGAGAGAAATCCTGACTTTTCCGGTGAAGCGTCCGAACTCAGGCTGGATGGAGAAGGGCTGAAAGCGATCTGGCTGCGTCTCAATGGTGAAGAACTGGCGGCGGATGCATACCGTATCGATGAGCAAGGCCTGACTTTGTTTCATCCGCCCGCCCGGTTCGTGCTGGAATCGGAGGTAGAGCTGGCACCGGAAACCAATACTGCGCTTGAAGGCCTGTATCGCAGCGGCGGCATGTTTTGCACCCAATGCGAGGCGGAAGGTTTTCGGCGCATTACCTGGTATCAGGACAGACCGGACATCATGGCGCGCTTCAAGGTGCGCCTGGAGGCGGACAAGAAGCGCTATCCGGTGCTGTTGTCCAACGGCAACCCTCTGGAACAGGGAGACTTCCCCGGCGGGCGGCATTATGCGGAATGGGAGGACCCCATACCCAAACCCAGCTATCTTTTTGCACTGGTGGCCGGGGATCTGAAGCATATCGAGAATCAGTTCATAACCGCATCTGGCAAGCATGTGCGGCTACGCATCTATGTCGAGCCGGAAAACATTGATAAATGCGATCACGCCATGCGTTCCCTGATCAATGCCATGCGCTGGGATGAAGAGAAGTATGGCCGGGAATATGATCTGGATGTCTTCAATATCGTGGCGGTGAATGATTTCAATATGGGAGCCATGGAAAACAAGGGGCTGAATGTTTTTAATTCCCGCTTTGTCCTGGCGCGCCCTGACACGGCGACAGATGAGGACTACCTGGGCATAGAGGCGGTGATCGCCCATGAGTATTTTCACAACTGGACGGGCAACCGCATTACCTGCAGGGACTGGTTCCAGTTGTCCCTGAAAGAAGGTTTTACCGTCTACAGGGATCAGGAGTTCTCATCAGATATGGGTGCCCGTGGCGTGAAGCGCATCGATGACGTGCGCCTGTTGCGGGCGCACCAGTTTACTGAGGACTCCAGTGCCATGGCACATCCTGTGCGACCGGCTTCCTACATGGAGATCAATAACTTTTATACCATGACGGTGTATGAAAAAGGGGCGGAAGTGGTGCGTATGCAGGCCAACCTGCTGGGGCCGGAATTGTTCCGCAATGCCACCGACCTGTATTTTCAGCGCCATGATGGCCAGGCAGTGACCACCGACGACTTTGTCGCCTGCATGGAAGTGATATCCGCCCGGAATTTGCGCCAGTTCAAAAACTGGTATGACTATGCCGGCACCCCGGAGCTGCAAGTGAGGGGAGAATATGACGCAGGAGCCAAAAGTTATCTGCTGCATATTGCCCAAAAAACCCCGGATACCCCGGGGCAGAGCGACAAACCCCCCTTTCATATCCCCGTGTTGGTCGGGATGCTGGACAGCCATGGCAAGGACATGCCATTGCGGCGGGCCGATGACGCGGTGCGCCCCGAATTGCTGGAAGTGACACAGCAAGAGCAAAGCTTTACGTTTCTGGATGTTGATGAAGCGCCGATACCTTCCTTGTTGCGCAACTTCTCTGCGCCGGTGAAGCTGCACTACCCCTATGCTGATCATGAGCTGGTATTTCTCATGGCTCATGATGCGGATGGATTCAATCGATGGGATGCGAGCCAGCAGTTGGCCCAGCGCGTGATCCTGGCCATGGTCGCTCAATCGCCGGGCGTACCGGATATGCTGGCGGAATATACCCATGCCTTTCACCGTGCTCTGGATGCCGCGCATGCAGATCCGGCCCTGCTGTCCGAGGTGCTTTCCCTGCCTTCCGAATCTTTCCTGGGAGAACAGATGCCGGTAATCGACGTGGAAGGCATCCATACCGCCAGAGAAAAGGTGAAGCAACATATTTCCCGAGCCTTGCATGATGACCTGCTGCGGCACTACCGGCTGCTGCAGGATGAGGGGGCGTATCAGATCACGCCCCAGGCCATTGGCCGGCGGCGCCTGAAGAACCTACTGCTGTCCTACCTGGTCGCGGGCAAGAGTGAAGAGGCTGGAAGATTGTGTGTGGATCAGTACCAGGCGGGCCATAACATGACTGATGTGATTGCCGCCCTGGCTCTGGTTGCAGACGGTGACATGGTGCAAAGGGAGCAACTGCTGGAGGACTTTTCACGATGCTGGCAGAATGAGCCACTGGTTATGGATAAGTGGTTCAGTGTGCAGGCGCGATCCAGCCGTGAAGACAGCTTGCAGCGTATTCTCGTGCTGGAACAACACCCTGCTTTTTCCATGAAAAATCCGAACAAGGTACGGGCACTGATTGGCGGTTTTGCAGGGGGAAACCCGATGCGTTTCCATGTGGCAGATGGAGCAGGTTATGCCTTTTTGGTGGACAAGGTTCTTGAGCTGGATGCAATTAATCCGCAAATTGCCGCACGGCTGTTGCGGAATCTGTCGCGCTGGCGGCGCTATGATGAGAATCGTCAGCAGCTGGCAAGGGTGCAGCTGGAGCGGATCGGCAGCGGGAAATCCGTCTCTCCTGATGTCTATGAAGTGGCGATCAAGAGCCTGCAGCCATGAAGGCATTGCTTGTGGTAGCTCATGGCAGCCGCCGTTCTGCGTCGAATGACGAAGTGCGAATGTTGTGTGAGCGCCTGCAGGAAGAAAAAGCGGGTAAGGAGTTTGCGATCGTAAGAGCCGGTTTTCTGGAACTGGCCGAGCCTTCCATTCCTGAAGGGATAGAGCAGTGTATACAGCTTGGCGCCGATCAGGTAGTGGTATTGCCTTATTTTTTGTCTGCAGGCCGACATGCCAGTGAAGACATTCCGGCAGGTGTGGAAAAGGCCCGTATGTCCCATCCGCATATTGGCATTCACCTTGCGCCTTATCTGGGATCGGCGCCGGGGATTGCCAGGCTGTTGCTGGCCCTTGCCG
>JALWMK010000093.1 GCA_027083925.1 Sedimenticola sp.
CAGGATCGCAAACCTTACGATGAAGCCAAGTACCTGATGGCACTCAAAGCACAGGGTTCTCCACTTGTTAAAGAGCTGGCGAGTTAGTCAGTTTTTTCTTGACGGACTACCTCAGGGCGTGTGTTAGAGCATTTTTTATTGACAGCCTGAAGAATCCAATTAAAATAGGTACTCACCACAGGTTTCGAAAGGGAATGCACCCATGAGTACCCACATAACCATTAAAGAAGCTGCTAATATACTAAATATTAGTGAACAACGTGTTCGTACATTATGCCGCACCGGTGCGTTGTCAGCCAAAAAATTTGGTCGTTCTTGGATGCTGGAGCCAGAATCAGTTAATAAATATGGCTTACAAACATCTCATATGGTCGCTGAAGATCATGCGTCCTATTTTGTAGCAAGAAAGGCTAAAAATAAACCAATAGCGCTTAGCTTTTTTTCTGGCGCAATGGGATTAGATATTGGTATTGAAAAAGCAGGGTTTGAAGTACGACTTGCGTGCGAAATTGACAAATTTTGCCGCCAAACAATAGCTCTTAACCGGCCTAAAATGGCGCTTTTAAGTGATATTAATGATTACTCTAAACAGGATATTTTGGATGCTTCAGGTCTTTCTGAAAAGGATGATATCGATCTGATAATAGGTGGCCCCCCATGTCAAGCCTTTAGTACAGCCGGAAAGCGAAAAGCATTTAATGATGATAGAGGTAATGTATTTCTAAAATATATTGATTTAGCTCTTGAGTTGCAACCAAAGTATCTTGTGATCGAAAATGTTAGAGGCTTACTCTCTTGTCCGATGGATCACAGGCCTCATGATCAGAGAGGCCCTGAATTTCCAGACTTGACGGCAGATGAATTAAAGGGAGGTGCTTTAAATTTTATTTTATCCAAGTTAAAAAAATCCGGGTACGCATATTCATTTAATCTTTATAATTCAGCTAATTTTGGAACTCCACAGATAAGAGAGCGTGTAATTATAGTTTGTTCTAGAGATGGTAAAACCCCACCTTATTTAACACCAACACATTCTGAGAATGGAGAATATGGATTGCCAAAATGGAAGACATTTAAACAAGCAGTAAAAGGCTTAACAGAGCATCAACATTTAAATTTTCCAGAGAAGCGACTTAAATATTATAGACTTCTAAAGCCGGGGGAAAATTGGAGGAATTTACCTGAACAATTACAAAAAGAAGCCCTGGGAAAATCATTTTATGCTGGAGGAGGCAAAACAGGATTTTTAAGGAGATTAGCTTGGAACAAGCCAGCACCAACATTAGTTACTCACCCTGCCATGCCCGCTACTGATTTGGCACACCCTGTTGAAGATAGACCTCTATCAATACAGGAATATAAACGTGTTCAAGAATTTCCAGACAAGTGGATTTTGGCGGGCCCGCTTATTCAACAATACAAGCAAGTCGGTAATGCTGTACCTTCAAGCTTAGGTTCAGCTGTAGGAAAACTTATTTACTCTTTACTAAATAATAAAAAACCTAAGCAGTATATTGGGTTTAAATTTTCAAGGTATAAAAATACGACCAATCAAGAATGGGAAAATCAATTCATAAAAGCGTTTAACAAAGCAACACAATCTGATTTAGTTCAACAGGAACTGGGTTTTGGCTAGCTAATAGACTTATCAGTAACAATATTTATTGGGCTTTTATTATCTTTTTTCGCCATTTCTTCTAGGGAATTAGAAACTTTATCGGCTGCTTCATCAAGTAGCTTTGCAAAGTCTTTTTTTATTTCATTACCATTTTCATCTTTATATGTTCCAAGGTCTATATCTTCTAGAATTTCTGGGATTAATTTCAGGGAGCTTAATAATACGCTATTTAATTCTTCCTTTTCACCGGTGATAACTTCATATGACTTATTTCCTTTATAGCAGGCGGCAACTTCAGATATTTTATTTTCTCCAATAGCTTTTCTTGATTGTGTGGCCACTACCCAAATACAACCAACAATGGCATCAGGATATAAAGCTGATGTTTCTTTTAGTTCTTGAGCCAGCTTCGCAGCTGAAGATGAATTCATAGAATTATGCTTGCTCTTAATCTGCAAGTACATTTTTTGATTCTTGTTTGCTATATCTATTCCGGGTATTTGTCCTTCTGGTATTTTTTCCCATTTTGTTTTACTCGGATTATGTGTGGCATTACCAAGATAGTTTTCATGAAAATCACCAACTAAGTTTTCTAATGCCATTTCGATTTTATGCTCAATTTCTTTTCTCACCGCAAGTTTTAATCCCCAAATTGATACGTTTACAGTGAAACGAAAAGGGTCTACTCCTGTTTTAAGGAAGTCATCGACACTGAACCCATCAATTTTACTACGATAGCCATTAATTAGAATTTTTAATGCATTCTTAAGAACATTTTCTTGCGCCATATCTTATCCTGTATCGAATTATTTATTGGCTCTAACACCAGCCATAACCGGAGGCAAAAAGTTGCAGAGCGAGGAACGAGCGGCGCAGCTTTTTGACGTCCGAGTTTATGGCATTGTTATGAGCTTTTTGCAGCATTACTATCATCGATTGATGAAACTTCTTTATTAATAAATGTTACCATCGATTTTATACTATTGGTCTCAGCCTCGGAAAATCCATCTAGTATCACTGGATCATCCAAGCGTCTTGTCTCAATTAGCTCCTTAATCATTTCAACATACGAAAAATCCTTTTGCTCGCCGTCGAAATCGTTTTTGACGACAATCTGTTGATTTTCGTCTTTCTTAAATACCAGTTTCATCTGCCCCCCTGAAATTTTTAAGGTTATACTTTTTAACGCGTTTCTTTATCGACGCTTTGCCGCCATCAGTTGTTTCGGCAATTAAGTCAACAACGCCCACTCCTTCTATGTCTCCCTCCAATGGGCTTGATCGAATGGTTATTTTATTGTAATTATTTCTACACATCACAATATTCTGAGCATCTCCAAGCATCGGTATGGTTGCGTTATGTGATACAAGTATTATTTGCTTTCTACCTTTGCATTCCTTTATGGCCTTTAGCAACCCATGATTTATGTAGCCAGTTGCCAAATTATCCTCTGGCTGATCTATGATAAGAGGGGCATTATCACTACCCCACCCCAGAATAAGATCCAAAATGACAGAGGTCTTCCAGCCTGCGCTTAGGCTATCAAAGTCCTTACCTTCCTTGGTTATTATTCTGTATTTCTTTTTATTCATTCCTTCAAACTTTGACTTCACTCGCCGCTCAAAATCGTCATAATCGGCTACTTTAGGTTTTTGTTTTCTAAACTTATCTTCAAACAGAGATTCTGGCGTGATCTTACTAAACGATGTTAAAGCAAAAGCTGGCTTTAACATTTGATTAAGAACCTCCAGAAACTTTTCTTTAGTTAACTCAAATTCATTGTCAATGAACAATTTGTGGCCCATTGACTCTATTTCAGTGGTGGTAATTATGATTTTGAATTTTGAAATTGCATCTATGGATGACCTAAAGACCTGCTCGTTTTTAATGTATTTTCTAATTGAATCCAGTATTTCTTCAAACTGCTGTCGTTTTGTTGCTATTTCACGATTTTCATGCTCTTGCGCGTTATCTATCTCAATTTTTTTATCGTTTATAATTTTACGAACACGAGATTCAACACTAGCGTTATTGTGCGCCTCTAGTAATTCTTCTTTTAATTTAGCAACAAGAGACTTATCATGATTTACTAAAGGATTTGATGAAAGAAATTCTTCAATCCTATCTAATTCCATTATGTCTCGTTCGTATTTCGCATCGCCATACTCTATAGTCTCAATGACTTTTTCGTCAACTAGAAGAGGGCGTATCGGGTTTCCTTGAATTATATCTGTAACTATTAAGTGAGATAGTTTTGGTATTCTCTTTAACGAATTTTGTAGAGCTTCAATTTCTTTTACAGATTGGACGAGTCTACTCAATTGAGAACCCAACTCTGACAACCCATTCGCAATTGCCAATTTCTCATCTCTATCTGACGGGAATACGCTCTTGAGAATAGATATGTCATCTATATTGTATTCTTCATTTTTCGGGTCACATATTTTACTTATGTAGTTTTGATCTAAATAATGTGGATGCTGCCCGGCTGGATTTTGCACAACCATTTCTTGAACACCATACGGCGTCTTTCCATAAATACTACTTCCAATATCACCTACTATTATTCTATAGATAGAATCTACGAATAAGGATTTTCCACTAGAAGAACCGCCTATAACAACATTTAGACCTGGTGTTAAGCTCGCATCTATATCGATATGGTCATTCTTTAGTGAAATGTGTTGAATGCATTCGGCCCATGAGTCGGGCTTATTGCCATATATAAGCCTCGTGGACTCAGACAGAGAGATACGCACACCGTTGAAAGTTGGGCTTGCTAACATCCACGTAGGTATAAACTCTGATGCCTCGTTTCCAGCTTTGCAGTCTGGGTAATTGCTTGGATTATAGTTGTCCGTTGCAGTAACAAGGTTAACAAACTCTTTTATACCTAAGCGATTAAAATATTCATGCGTTCTCTCTAAGCTTCTATTACTTCTAGCGGTAAACCCATCAAAATGATTGTAATAGATGCTTCTTTCTAGTGTTTTGTCAAACTGCACCCCAGAAGGGATAGATTTATCAAAAGTTGAGTGGTTTTGACCTCCGTGCGGCAACAAAATGAACTCGTATTCATCAAATGCGTTCATTATGGTTTCTAATCTTGGAATGGATTGATCATCATTTGATACGATTTTATTTGGATATAATTCATCTAGCTTGTCATTTAACTGATCGATAACGGATGAGTCTATTGATTCAGTATTGAACAGTATGTGGCAGTGATAAGGAGCGGCGTTTTCATAGTTTCTTACATGCAATTCCACTCCAATGAGAATATTGTCGATTTTCTGCGCCGCCAATAAGTAAGCTGATTTATTAATAGTATTATGATCTGTAATTGATATTAAGTAACTTGATCCATCTGCTATTTTTTCAATCTTTGACTTTAAAGTATCAAGGTCGTAAGAATCATTCAGACTCTCAGGATTCTCTGACGTATGTATATGAAAATCAATAAAGACCGGTTCCATTTAGGCGCTCCATTGTGTTGTCAGACTTTTTTGCTCATAACTACAATTCGACTGCAAATCCGTCGTGTTGCAACACGACGTAATCATACGATAAAATTCCTTCATCCGCGCAACCCTCTGTTTTTCACGGAAACGTGCGGTGTTAGGTAACACATAAATCAGGGAGGAAACCGGACAATGGAGCCGTCCAATAAACCCCGCCTGCTTGATCAGGTTCGGCATCGCTGCCGGGTCAAGCATTACAGTATCCGCACCGAATCCTGTTACGTGGACTGGATTCGTCGCTTTATTCTCTTTCACGACAAGCGCCATCCTGCCGACATGGGCGCGCCCGAGGTGGAGGCCTTTCTTTCCCACCTGGCGGTAAACCGGAACGTGGCGGCTTCTACCCAGAACCAGGCGCTGGCGGCCATTCTGTTTCTCTATCGGGAGGTACTGGAGATCGAGCTTCCGTGGCTGGAAGGCGTAACCCGGGCGAAAAGGCCGCCCCGACTTCCGGTGGTGCTGTCGGAATCCGAGGTGCAGCGGCTCCTGGCCCAGCTGGAGGGCACGCCTCTGCTTATTGCCTCGCTGCTTTATGGTTCGGGGCTTCGCCTCATGGAAGCCCTGCGCCTGCGGGTGAAGGATGTGGATCTGGAAAGGAATGAGATCATCGTTCGCTCCGGCAAGGGCGGGAAAGACAGGCATACGGTTCTGCCCGCCCGCTTGATACCTTCGCTGCGCGCCCAGATGGACCGGGTGAAAACACTCCATGAGCAGGATCTCCTTGATAAGCTTGCGCCAGTTTACCTGCCCCACGCACTGGAGCGCAAATACCCCAACGCCGGACGGGAATTGGCCTGGCAGTTTCTGTTTCCTTCCGAAAGGCCATCTGTGGATCCCCGTACCAGCATTCGGCGGCGGCATCATATCCATGAGAGTCGTTTTCAGCGGGCCATGAAAAATGCTGTTCGCCGGGCCGGTCTCAACAAACCGGTTTCCAGTCATACCCTGCGCCACTCCTTTGCCACTCATCTGCTGGAAAGGGGCTATGACATCCGCACCGTGCAGGAGTTGCTGGGCCACAAAGACGTTCGCACCACCCAGATCTATACCCATGTGCTCAACCGGGGCGGAATGGGGGTACGAAGCCCGCTGGACTGACGGGGTTCAGGCGCTGCGTTTCTTCAGATGGATCAGCAACAGCGAAGTCGCCGCCGGGGTGACACCGGGTATGCGCCCGGCCTGGCCCAGGGTTTCCGGCCGGTGGCGGATGAGCTTTTCGCGCACTTCGGATGAGAGCCCCTTGACCTGTTCATAGTCCAGGGTTTCAGGGAGCTTCACCGCTTCGGCCTGGCGGGTCTTTTCCACTTCTTCTTGCTGGCGCTTGATGTATCCGGCGTATTTTTCCTGGATCTCCACCTGTTCGGCCACTTTTTCATCGGCCACCCCCGGCCCGATGCCCGGCAGGCTGATGAGGGTCTGGTAAGTCACGACGGGGCGGGTGAGCAGTTCGCTGGCGCGGGTTTCCCGGCGCAGGGTGTCACCAAGGATCTTCTGCTCGGTGTCTTTATCCAGATCGCCGGGCCGGATGATGATCTCCCGCAGGCGCTGCTGCTCTTTTTCGATGGCTTCGCGCTTGTCGCAAAAGGCCTGCCAGCGCTTGTCATCCACCAGCCCCAGCTCGCGGCCTTTTTCGGTGAGGCGCAAATCGGCGTTGTCTTCGCGCAGGAGCAGGCGGTGCTCGGCCCGGGAGGTGAACATGCGATATGGCTCCAAAGTGCCCAGGGTGATGAGGTCATCCACCAGCACGCCGAGGTAGGCTTCATCACGGCGGGGGCACCAGCTTTGCTCGCCACGGATTTTAAGCACGGCGTTGACCGCCGCCTGCAGACCCTGGGCGGCGGCTTCTTCATAGCCTGTGGTGCCGTTGATCTGCCCGGCGAAGAACAGGTTATCCACGTGCCGGGTTTCCAGGGAGTAGCGCAGTTCCTGGGGATTGAAGAAGTCATACTCGATGGCATAGCCGGGGCGGGTGATACGCGCCTGTTCGAAACCCTGCATGGACTGCACCAGCTGCCATTGCACATCGAAAGGCAGGGAGGTGGAGATGCCGTTGGGGTAGAGTTCGTTGCTGGTCAGCCCTTCGGGTTCGACGAAGATCTGGTGGGAATCACGGTCGGCGAAACGCACTACCTTGTCTTCGATGGAAGGGCAGTAACGCGGCCCTGTGCCTTCGATCACTCCGGCATACATGGGTGAGCGCGACAGGCCACTGCGAATGATATCGTGGGTTTTCTCATTGGTGCGCGTGATATAGCAGCTGATCTGCCGGGGATGTTCTTCTGCATTGCCCATAAAAGAAAACACCGGGCAGGGCCGGTCGCCAGGCTGTTCTTCCAGCACCTGGAAGTTGACGCTGCGCCTGTCGATGCGCGGTGGCGTACCTGTCTTCAGGCGTTCCACGGGAAAGGGCAGCTCCCGCAGGCGGCGGGCCAGGGCATTGGCGGGCGGATCGCCAGCGCGCCCGCCTTCATGGCTCTCCAGCCCGATATGGATGCGCCCACCCAGAAAGGTGCCCACGGTAAGCACCACCGCTTCAGCATGAAACTTCAGCCCCATCCGGGTGGTGACGCCCACCACCTGATCCCCCTGCATGATGAGATCATCCACGGCCTGCTGGAAAATATCCAGATTCGGCTGGTTCTCCAGGGCTTCGCGCACTACGGCTTTATAGTGGATGCGATCGGTCTGGGCGCGGGTGGCGCGAACCGCCGGGCCCTTGCGGGAGTTGAGGGTGCGAAAATGGATGCCCGCCCGGTCGGCGGCGTGGGCCATCAACCCACCCAGAGCATCCACTTCCCGAACCAGATGCCCTTTACCAATGCCGCCGATGGCGGGGTTGCAGCTCATGGCCCCCAGGGTGTCGATATTGTGGGTGAGCAGCAGGGTGTGCGCACCCATGCGCGCCGCTGCCAGCGCCGCCTCGGTGCCGGCATGTCCCCCACCAACAATAATGATTTCGTAGTTCACAGGATGAAACATTTGACTATTTTACCCTGTCTGCTTTGCTATTATCAGAGGTTGTTATTGCTCATGGATTCTTACATTGCAACCACTCAGAGACGATCCCGCCCTGCAAACCCTGTTTCGCCAGGCCAATGGCATCATACTGGGCAAGCCCCGCGCCCTGCGCCTGGCCATGACCTGCCTGCTCAGCCAGGGGCATTTGCTCATCGAGGACATGCCCGGCATGGGCAAGACCACCCTGGCGCACCTGTTGGCGACGTTGATGGGGCTGGACTACCAGCGTATCCAGTTCACCAGCGATCTGTTGCCTGCCGATGTCATCGGCGTGTCTGTGTATGAGCGCCGCTCCGAGCAGTTTCATTTTCATGCCGGGCCGATTTTTGCCCAGCTGATTCTCGCCGACGAGATCAATCGCGCCACGCCAAAAACCCAGAGCGCCCTGCTGGAGGCGATGGAGGAACGGCAGATCACGGCGGAAGGCAAGACCCGCCCGCTGCCGCAACCTTTTTTTGTTATTGCCACCCAGAATCCTGCCCACCAGGTAGGCACTTTCTCCCTGCCGGAATCCCAGCTCGACCGCTTTCTCATGCGCATCAGTCTGGGTTATCCCGACAGCGCTACAGAGCGTCTGCTGTTGCAGGGCCAAGGCGGCAGGCAAAGGCTGGAACACCTTCATCCCGTCACCGGGCCAGCGGATCTTGCTCACTGGCAACAGGCAAGCCAGGAGGTATTCGCGGCAGATGCCCTGCTGGATTATGTACAGGCGCTCATTGAACGCAGCCGCAACCTGGCCGATACCACCGGGCTGTCTCCCCGGGCCGGGCTGGGGCTGCTGCGGGCCGCCCGCTCCTGGGCATGGCTGGCGGGGCGTGAAAAGGTGCTGCCGGAAGATGTGCAGGCGGTGTGGCCGACGGTTGCTGCACACCGCCTCGGCCAAGGCAGTGACGGGGACAATCACGCAGCCCAGATCCTGCAGTCTGTTGCCATTCCCTGAGCCGTGGACAATCCCCTGCTACAGTTCCAGCGCGTGGTACGGCCGGAGGCGGAAGGCCGCTGCTGTGTTTCTGGGCGCAAAATCTACATTCTTCCCACACGCTATGGAATGGTGTTCGGGATATTGCTCATCACCCTGCTCATCGCCTCCATCAATTACGCCAACAACCCGGCTTTCATCCTGACCTTTCTGCTGACCGGCCTGTTCATCCAGGCTATTTTCCACACCTGGCGCAATTTGCTCGGTCTATGCGTGCAATACCGGCACACCGACCCGGTATTCGCTGCTGAAACCGCCTTTTTCCAGTACCTGCTTGAGGATGAAAAAGGCCGCGCCCATTACGCCATACAGCTTTCTTTCCGCGGTGGCGACAGTATCATCACCGATTGCCCCGCCAATGATAAAGTACGCATACTGATCCCCTGCACCAGCACCCGGCGGGGGTTGCTCAAGCCGGGACGAATCACCATGGAGAGCCGGTTCCCCCTTGGCCTGTTGCGCGCCTGGTGCTATGTGGAAACCGATGCCCTGGCGGTCATCTATCCCAAACCCCTGCCCGGCAGCCTGGTCGCTGGCAGCCCCTCTTGGGGCGCGGCGGCAGAAGGAGACATGGGCGTGGGCGCTGATGACTTTGTCGGGCACCGCAATTACCGTCCCGGTGACCAGCTGGGGCAGATTTACTGGAAGGCGCTGGCCGGTGAAAAGGGGCTGCTGGTGAAGCAGTTTGGCGGCGACCGGGTGAACCGCTACTGGCTGGATTTCGATGCGTTCGAGAACACTGACCGTGAACAGCGCCTGGGTATCCTGGCTGGCGCCGTGCAAACCCTGGCCCAGGCTTCTTCCTATTACGGGTTACGCCTGCCGGATGAGGAAATTCCCATCAATACCGGCGAGGCTCACCGCCATCGCTGTTTGCAGGCTCTGGCGCTGTATGGTGTGGAAAGGTGAAGGATCTGCTCATACAGAAGCCGCTTTCCCGGCCGTTGTTATGGTTCAGCGCTGGTTTGCTGGTGCTGGCAGCCGTGCCGC
This sequence comes from Sedimenticola sp., assembly GCA_027083925.1. GTDB lineage: Bacteria > Pseudomonadota > Gammaproteobacteria > Chromatiales > Chromatiaceae > Thiolapillus. The sequence goes on from JALWMK010000093.1 coordinate 10,127, forward strand.
ATTGGTGGAATATGAGTCCACTGATCAGCGCCTGCCTGCCACTGCTGGTGGCCATGCGCCTGCTGCTTTGGCCGGCGCCGGACAAACCCGCCCCTCGCCTGGTCATGCTGGCGTTGCTGGCCACCGGCCTGGTGCTGGTGCTGTATCAGGCGGAACTGACGGAGGGCAGGCAATTCGGGGTTGCCCTGCTGGTGGTCATGGCCGGCATGAAACTGCTGGAGATGAAAACCCGGCGCGACCTGTATGTATCGGTGTTTCTGGGGTATTTTATCCTGATCACGCTGTTCCTGTTTTACCAGAGTCCGCTGCTAACAGCCTATGTGCTGCTGGCAAGCACCGGATTCACCACCCTGCTCATTGCCGCCAATCTGACCGGGGATGCCCTGCCCTGGAAAATGCTGCTGCGACGGGCGGTGATCATGATGCTTTCCAGCATACCCGTCATGATGGTGTTGTTTGTTCTCTTCCCCCGCCTCGACGGCCCTTTGTGGTCGCTCAACCTTGGCTCCAGCAGCGGCATCACCGGCATGTCGGACAATATTCGCATGGGCAGCATCAGTAACCTCAGCCAGTCAACCGAGGTTGCATTCCGGGTGCGGTTCAAGGGGGAAGCACCGCCTCCTTCCTTGCGTTACTGGCGGGGCATGGTGTTGTGGTTTACCGATGGCCGCAACTGGGAGCGGGCGGAATCTTCCCCGCCGGTGAGTGCTTTTGCGCCCCTGAACCAGCCTGTAGAGTACGAAATCACCATGGAGCCTTCCGGTCAGCCCTGGCTTTTTCCGCTGGATCATATCCTCAGCGCCGCCGTGTCCGGACTGTCGCTGAACCAGGACGGGGAGCTGGGTACGGAAAACCCCATCCAGGCTCGGAAAACCTACCAGGTCACCAGCGCCCTGCGTATCCGCCAGCAGAAACCCAGCTCCCTGGAGTGGCAGCTCGGCTTGCAGCTGCCGGACAATATCTCCCCCAGAACCCGGCAGCTGGCGGCACGGCTGCAAGGGAAAGGCGCTACAGACCAGCAGGTGGTGCAGGCGGCGCTGCGCTTCTACAACCAGGAGCCTTTTGTTTACACCCTGCAGCCGCCGCTGTTGAGAAACAATCCTGTGGATGAGTTCCTGTTTACCACCCGCAAGGGGTTTTGCGAGCACTATGCCACCAGCTTTGTGGTGCTGATGCGTCTGGCCGGTATTCCCTCCCGGGTCGTCATCGGCTATCAGGGCGGTGAGTTCAACCCCCTGGGCGGGCATCTGGTGGTGCGCCAGTCCGACGCCCATGCCTGGGCAGAAGTGTGGCTCAAAGACAGAGGCTGGGTGCGGGTGGATCCCACGGCTGCTGTAGCACCCGAGCGTATCGAACATTCCATTACCGCCACTGACTACCCCGCTGGCGCACCGGTTACCTTCAATTTGTCCGATTCACCAGAATTTCTGTCGCGCATGGCCAGGAACATGAAATGGTTCCGCGACAATCTGCAGCTCAACTGGCACTACTGGGTGGTCGGCTTCAACAGCAGCCGCCAGCAGACCCTGTTACAGAAGCTGGGGCTGGACAATCTGCAGGGCTATCTGCTTGGCGTAGCCGCTGCGCTGGGGGCAATGGTGCTGGGCACGATCACTTTTCTGGTTGGCATGCGCCGCCGTGTCCGCAAGAAAGACCCGATACATCAGGCATATATACGCTTCCAGCAAAAACTCCGGAAATCCGGGCTGGACATTCCCGCCTCTACCGGGCCAGAGGATTTGCTGAAAAAAGCGGTGCATCATTACCCACAGAAGGCGGCGGACATCCAGGCCATCATGCGGCAATACATCGCCCTGCGCTACGGCAGGAATCCCCGCAAGGATATGGTGCTCGCCTTGCAGGCCCGCATCCGGAAATTCCGCTGTTCCTGAGCTGCTTTGTCATTGATCAAGATGCCCCTCCCTGAATTTCGTTAGTATGAGGGCTTTCTGTTTGATGGAGTGAGAACCATGCAAGACAAGAAAGAACTTGCTGAGCAGGCGGGCGCGCTGGCGCTGAAGCTGGAAATCGAGCATGGCTGCTGCCCGCAATGCGTGCTGGCGGCGGTGCAGGACACGGTGGGGCTGATCAGCGATGAAACCATCAAGGCCAGCCATGGGCTTTCCGGCGGTGGCGGTTTGAGCGGGGTGGGTTTGTGTGGCTCCCTGGTCGGCGGCATTCTGGCTCTGGGCGCCAAGCGCGGCCGGGACCGGGGGAAATTCAGCAAGGGCAAGTTTATCGGTAATTTTTCCAGGGCCAATGAGCTGTCTCTGGAATTCAAGGAAAAATTCGGCGGTCTGACCTGTCAGGAATTGCAGCATCAGTTCACCGGCAAGACCTACGATATGTGGAAACCGGAAGAGTACAAGGAATTCACCGACAACCGCGGTGATCAATGCGCACGCACGGCAGAATTCGTTACCCGGTGGGTGGTGGAGAAGCTGTAAGGCCTACTTGCCGATACAGAAGCTGGAGAAAATCTCTCCCAGGAGATCATTGGCGCTGAAGGCTCCGGTGATCTCCGACAACGCCCGCTGCGCTTGGCGCAAATCTTCCGCCAGCAATTCTCCGGCCTGATGCTGTTCCAGGGCGATGCTGCCTTTTTGAAGAGCCGCCAGGGTACGGTCGATGGCGTCCAGATGCCTGCGCCGCGCCAGAAACTCGGTGTTTTCCGCTCCCTGGAAACCCATGCTGGAAAGCAGGTGCTCTTTCAGTAGCTCCAGACCCTCTCCAGAGCGGGCGCAGAGACTGATTTCCGGCAGCCCCTGCCGCTCTCCCCTGGCGGGCGCTTCATTCACCTTGTCCACCTTGTTGCGGACCAGGGTGACGGGGATGCCGGTGGGCAGGTCTGCCTGCGCCATGCCTCTGTTCCCGGGATCGGCGCCGGCATCATAGACCCAAAGCAGTTGATCCGCCTTGTGCAATGCTGCTCTGGCACGGCGCACACCTTCTCGCTCCACTCGATCCGATGTCTCGCGCAGTCCGGCGGTATCCAGCAGGTGCACCGGCACCCCGCCAATCTGGATGCGCTCGCACAGTACATCCCGGGTGGTGCCGGGAACTGCGGTGACAATCGCAGCTTCCGCGCCCGCCAGGGCATTGAGCAGACTGGACTTGCCTGCATTCGGTTCCCCGGCAATCACCAGATCAATCCCGTCCCTCAGCAATCTGCCTGTGCCCGCTTTGGCGCGAATATCCTTTATCTTGTCTATGATATAAAGTAAGTCAGTACTTACTTTTCCATTGGAAAGAAAGTCGATTTCCTCTTCCGGAAAGTCAATGGCGGCTTCCACATACAGGCGCAGCCGGATCAGGGCATCCACCAGCTCATGGATTTTGCTGGAAAAGCTGCCCTGCAGGGAGCGGGTGGCCAGCCGGGCGGCGGTGGTGGTTTCGCTGTCGATGAGATCGGCGATGGCTTCGGCCTGAGACAGATCCATCTTGTCATTGAGGTAGGCCCGTTCGGAAAACTCTCCCGGCCTTGCCAGCCTTGCCCCCAGCTTCAGGCAGCGGTCGAGGAGCATATCCATGACTACCGGCCCACCATGCCCCTGGAGTTCCAGCACGTCCTCACCGGTAAAGGAGTGGGGCGCCCTGAAATACAGGGCAATGCCTTGATCCAGCACTTCGCCCTCTGCATCGAGAAAATCACAGTAGTGGGCAAAACGTGGCTGGGGCAAGACACGGGTAATTGCCCTGGCAATGTCTTTCACCTGGGGGCCGGAGATGCGGATGATGCCTACCCCGCCACGCCCGGAAGGCGTGGCGATGGCGGCGATGGTATCTTGTGAGTGAATACTCACTTTCAGTATCAGGTTGTAGAATCCTGCTTTTCAATCCGCTTGGTAATCACCCACTGCTGGGAAATGGAGAGCACATTGTTCGCTACCCAATACAGCACCAGACCCGAGGGAAAGAAGGCGAACATCACGGTGAATACGAACGGCAGCGCCATCAACAACTTGGCCTGCATGGGATCGGGCGGCGCGGGATTGAGTTTTTGCTGGATGAACATGGAAGCCCCCATGAGTACAGGCAGCACGAAATAGGGATCCTTCACAGACAAGTCCTTGATCCACAGGATCCAGGGCGCCTGGCGCAATTCTACGGACTCCATGAGCACCCAGTACAGGGCGATGAAAAACGGCATCTGGATGAGCATCGGCAGACAACCACTCAGGGGATTTGCCCCGGATTCCTTGTACAGCTTCATCATCGCTGCCTGCATGCGCTGCTTGTCATCGCCGTAGCGATCCTTCAGCGCCTGGATGCGCGGTGTGAGTTGGCGCATCTTGGCCATGGACTTGTAGCTTGTTTCCGACAACTTGAAAAATACCGCCTTGATCAGCACAGTAAAGATCAGGATGGTCCAACCCCAGTTGCCCACGATGCTGTTGATCCAGCTGAGGATTTCATACATGGGTTTGGCCAGGATGGTCAACCAGCCGTAATCCACCACCAGATCCAGCCCTTCGGCGATGGCCGCCAGATCCTCCTGGTCTTTTGGCCCCATGTAGATCGCACCGCTAAAGGCATGGCTGGCGCCGGGCGCTATATTCACCGCTGGCGAGTATTCGCCGATAACATAATGGCCATTGGCAAGGCTCTTGCTGTAGAAGTGCCGGGGTTCTTTTCGGGGGGGAACCAGGGAAACCACGAAGTAATGCTGAATCATGGCGATCCAGCCATCCGTGACTTCCTTGTTCAGTTTTCCCGCGGCCAGATCGTCAAAATCGTATTTCTGGTACTTGTCTTCCGGATCCCAGGACACACCGCCAACGAAAGCGTGCATCATCAAAGCACTGCCTTTGGCGGCAGGCTCGCCCCGCTGCAGCTGACGATACTCCCGCGCCTGCCAGGGCGCAGCAGAAGCGTTCTCCACGATGTTCTCCAGATCAACCTTGTGACTGCCCCTGACAAAGTGGTACCGCTTGGTTACCCTGACGCCGGAGCCACTGGCCCAGACCAGATCCACAACCAGCTGCTCCTGACCCTCTTTCAGCTGATAGCTGGTCTGGGCGGTGCTGAAGACTGATTCATGGGTGGGTGCTTCCTGTTCCTTCGCCCCGAGCAGGCCGTTCTGCGCA
>JALWMK010000094.1 GCA_027083925.1 Sedimenticola sp.
GGAGACAGCCAGCCGCCCAGGAACATGAGCGCTGTGAGTGCGGAGATCAGGATCATGTTGGCATATTCGGCCAGGAAGAACACAGCAAAGGCCATACCGGAATAATCCACATGGAAACCCGCCACGATTTCGGACTCCCCTTCCGCCACATCGAAGGGCGCCCGGTTGGTTTCTGCCACCCCGGATATGAAATAGATAACAAACAGCGGCAGCAAGGGCAGCCAATACCAGTTCCAGAGGCCACCGGACTGCCCTTCTACGATCTGCCCCAGATTCAGACTGCCAGCAACAACCAGCACACCAACCAAGGCGAATCCCATGGCGATTTCATAGGAAACGATCTGCGCGGCGCAACGAATCGCGCCGAGGAAAGCATATTTGGAGTTGGAGGCCCAACCCGCGATGATAACCCCGTACACACCGATGGAAGTCATGGCCAGCAGATACAGCAGACCCGCGTTGATGTCGGCAAGCACCAGCCCCGTATCGAAGGGAAACACCGCCCAGGCTGCCAGGGCTGGCCCGATGCTCAGCAGGGGCGCAATCAGGAACAGTGTCTTGTCTGCATGGGTCGGCAGCACGATCTCCTTGAACATGAGTTTCACTGCATCGGCGATGGGCTGCCCCCAGCCTTTTGGCCCCACACGGTTCGGGCCGATGCGAACCTGCATATAGCCGATGACCTTGCGCTCGGCATAGGTGTAATATGCCACCAGCACCATCAGCGGCCCCATGATCACCACGATTTTCAGGATGATCTGAATCGCCACCGGCAGGCTGTCATAAAGTCCGATCAGAAAATCCATCAGGCCTTCTCCAGTGAAACTGCCGCAAAACCTTCTCCCAGCAGCTCACTGCCGGGCACTCCTGAAGGCATCCACACGCAAGCGGGAGGCACCCGGCCATCTACCACCAGGGGCAAGGTGATCTCTCCTCCACCCTGGCGCAGCACCGCAGAACCGCCATCCATCAGCCCCAACTGGCTGGCGGTATCGGCGCTCACATGCAGGCTGGCCTTCCAGCCATCCGGGGTGTGCTGCAATGCGCTCGAGCGGCGCACCAGCATATCCACGCTGTACGGCGGCACACCGCCAATGCGCTGCAATTCGGTGCTGATCAGGTTGGCCGCCACAGCCGACGTATCCGCCAGGCTGTTATCCAGTTTTATCTCTCCTATGGATTGCAATGCTGCGTCACGCACATCCTGTGACGACTCATAGTCGAAATCCTCCAGATCGGCAAGATTACCCAGCACCCGCAAAACCTTCCATGCAGGTCTGGCCTCACCCACTGGACGCGCCGTACCGTTGAAAGACTGCAGATCACCTTGCAGATTTACAAAAGTTCCGGATGTTTCCAGGGTTGCCGCCACGGGAAGCACCAGGTCGGCATACTCCAGCAGCCAGGGACTGAGATGAGTGGACAGGGCAATCACTTTCGCCCCGTTCAGCAAGCCCGCCATGGCAACCGGGTTGGCAGCATCAAACTCTGGCTCAACATTCAGCAAAACACAGGCATCCAAACCTTGCTTGAGCATACCGGCAACCGATAACCCGCCTCCCGAATGGGGAACCGCCCCGGCCAGTTTGGCTCCGGTGCTGTTAGCACCTTCGCCAACAAACCCGAGATCCACATTGGCAGCCTGCGCGATATTGTTTGCCAGCAGGCGCAACAACGAAAAATCCGGGTGCATGTGCGCCATATTACCCAGAAGCACCAGCCCCTTGGCGGCCGCTTTCAGCACTTCTGCAATGGCCCTGTGCTCTGCACCAGCACTGGCATCAACGCCGGCAGTATCCGCCCCCAGGGCTGCGGCAACACCGGCAAGATGCACCACCATATCTGCCGGTGCGACAATCAGTTTGTTGCTCAAGCCATAGTTGAAGTCATAATCCACTGGATTGATGGCCATAACCTGCCCACCAGCCAATACGGATTTACGCACCCGGTGATTCAGCAGGGGCTGATCCTTGCGCAGCCAAGAACCAACCAGCAGTACGGCCTGGTTGTTTACCAGATCGGCAAAGCGTTGCCCCAGCCAGGGAGCAGCAGGGTCTGCAGCATCACCACGGAAGTCAGCCTGGCGCAAGCGATGATCGATATTGTTCGATCCCAGCTCCCGCAACAGTTTTTGCAGCAAATGAACTTCTTCAAGGGTTGAACCTGGAGAAACCAGCGCCCCGAGGCGGGCAGCATCCACAGTCTTGAGCAGCTCTGCGCTTTCCAGCAATGCTTGTTGCCATTCCACTTCCTGTAGCTGGCCATCTTGGCGCAGCATGGGCTTTAGCAATCTGTCTTCCGTATACAAGCCCAGATAACTGAAACGATCCCGGTCAGAAATCCAGGTTTCATTCACTGCTTCATTGTCTTTGGGCACGGTGCGCATAACCTGATGGTTACGGACGTGCACATGGATATTCGAGCCAACACCGTCATGGGCGGCAACGCTGTCATATTGGGTCAATTCCCAAGCGCGGGCGCGATAGCGGAAAGGCTTGGAAGTCAACGCGCCAACGGGGCACAGGTCGATGACATTACCCGACAATTCCGAGCTGACGCTGCGCTCGACATAGACGCCGATTTTCATATGCTCGCCGCGCCCGGTCGCTCCCAGCTCGCGTATTCCGGCAATCTCATCACCAAAACGCACACAACGGGTACAATGGATGCAACGGGTCATGTCAGTAGCGATCAGCGGGCCGATATTGTGGCTGGCAACCACCCGTTTTGCTTCGGCAAAGCGGGAAATCCCCTCGCCAAATCCCATGGCAACATCCTGCAGTTCACATTCGCCACCCTGATCGCAAATCGGGCAGTCCAGGGGATGATTGATAAGCAGGAACTCCATCGTGCCTTTTTGCGCCTGGCGCGCCAGAGGCGAGCAGGTCCAGGCCTTCATGCCATCGGCTACCGGTGTGGCACAGGCCGGCAATGGTTTGGGCGCATTTTCCACTTCCACCAGACACATGCGGCAATTGGCGGCAACAGAAAGTTTCTTGTGATAGCAGAAACGCGGCACCGTGATGCCGGCAGCATCCGTTATCTCGATAAGCATCTGCCCCGGAGAAGCCTCAAGCTTCTTGCCGTCAACTTCGACAGTAATGGTTTGCTGTTCGGACATAAGCTGCTAGCGCCCCCCTACCATGCACTGTTTGTGATCGATGTGGTACTGGAATTCTTCTTGAAAATGTTTGATGAACGCGACCACCGGCATGGCTGCAGCATCACCCAAAGCACATATGGTGCGCCCCATAATGCGCTTGGTCACATCATTCAGCAGATCCAGATCTTCCTGGCGGCCCTGACCATGTTCGATACGGTGAATGACACGGTGCATCCAGCCCGTGCCTTCCCGGCAAGGCGTACATTGCCCGCAGGATTCTTCGTAATAGAAATAGGAAATGCGATCCAGCAGTTTGACCATGCATTGCCGGTCATCAATCACGATAACCGCGCCGGAACCCAGCATGGATCCCGCCTTGGCGATGGCATCGTAATCCATGGTGAGATCCATCATCACATCCGCCGGCAATACCGGAGACGAAGAACCACCGGGGATCACCGCTTTGAGGTTGTAGCCATCCTTCATGCCGCCAGCCATTTCCAGCAGCTCGGAAAACGGTGTACCCATGGGAATTTCGAACACGCCTGGATTATTGATGTTGCCCGAAATGGAAAACAGTTTGGAGCCACCGCTGTTCTCCACGCCAATATCCCGAAACCATTCCCCGCCCCGACGAATAATATCCGGAATCGAGGCCAGGGACTCAGTGTTGTTGATGATGGTAGGGCGGCCATACAGACCAAACATGGCGGGAAACGGTGGCTTGAAGCGCGGCTGGCCTTTTTTGCCTTCGATGGACTCCAGCAATGCGGTTTCTTCACCGCAAACATAGGCGCCAGCACCCAGGTGCGCATGAATGTCAAAACTGAAGCCGGAACCGAGGATATTCTCTCCCAGCAGACCCGCATCCCTGGCTTCCTGCAAGGCTGCCTCAAAACGCTCGTAGGGTTCCCAGAACTCGCCGCGAATGTAGTTGTATCCCGCAGTAGAACCTGTGGCATAACCGGCAATGATCATGCCTTCAACAAGGGCATGGGGGTTGTAGCGCAGAATATCCCTGTCCTTGAAGGTACCTGGCTCGCCCTCATCCGAGTTGCAAACGATATATTTGTCACCAGCGGCGCTGCGATTGATGAAACTCCACTTCAGGCCGGTGGGAAAACCTGCACCACCTCGCCCGCGCAGGCCCGAGGTCTTGACGGTTTCAATGACATCTTCCTGGGAGATTTTCTCCTTGAGGATCTTGCGCAAGGCTTCGTAGCCCCCTTCGGATTCATAGCTGGACAGCAGCCAGGGGCGATCCAGATGCAAGGTACGCAGACAGACTTCATTCGCCATTGTCTTGCTCCAGGCTGTCGAGGATGGAGTCCACCAGTTCCGGGGTCAGGTTTTCATAATACTGTTTGCCAATCTGGAACATGGGTGCGCCACCGCAGGCGCCCAGGCACTCTACTTCCTTGAGCGTAAACTTGCCATCTTCCGTGGTTTGCCCCAGCTTGATGTCCAAGCGTTTTTCCAGGTGATCGACAATGTTTTCCGAGCCACAAATCATGCAGGAAACATTGGTGCACACGCAGATTTTATGGGTGCCCACCTCGCTTAGTTCGTACATGGAATAAAAGGTAGCCACCTCATATACCGCAATTGGCGGCATGTCCAGGTAATCGGCAATTCTGTCCATCAACTCCCGGGTCAGATAGCCGCCATTGTCATCCTGAACGATACGCAAGGACGCCATTACAGCGGATTGCTTCCACTCATCCGGATATTTGGCTACCCACTGGTCGATTTCTGCCCGAATCTGTGGCGAGAACAGGGTTTCCTTGTCTGCCCGCTTGTCTGCGCGAGCCCAGGGTTCACAACGAAGGGTCATCAGCGGTCGATCTCCCCAAAAACAACGTCCATGGTGCCGATAACAGCCACCACATCTGCAAGCATATGCCCCTTGGTCATTTCATCCATGGCCGCCATATGGGCAAAACCCGGAGCGCGAATTTTCAGTCGATAAGGCTTGTTGGCGCCGTCGGCGATGATGTAGCAGCCAAATTCTCCCTTGGGCGCTTCCACAGCAAAATAAGCCTCGCTTTCCGGAATGCTGTAGCCTTCCGAAAACAGTTTGAAATGATGAATCAAGGCTTCCATGTCATCTTTCATCTTTTCCCGGGGTGGAGGCGCAACCTTGTAGTCACCCACCATTACCGGCCCCGGATTGTTCTTCAGCCAGTCCACGCATTGCTTCATGATGCGGTTGGACTGGCGCATTTCCTCGATACGCACCAGATAGCGATCATAGGAGTCACCATTGCTGCCGATGGGGATATCAAAATCCACCTTGTCGTATGCCGCATAGGGTTGCTTCTTGCGCAAATCCCAGGCAATTCCAGAGCCACGAATCATGGGGCCGGTAAAGCCCAGTTGCCGCGCCCGCTCAGGGGTGACAACACCGATATCAACCAGGCGTTGTTTCCAGATACGGTTGTCTGTAAGCAAGGTTTCGTATTCGTCTACATAGCCGGGAAAGCGTTCGGTAAAGTCCTCGATAAAATCCAGCAGCGAGCCTTCACGGGCTTGATTGCGGTATTTCATTTCCTTTTCGCTGCCCAGATGGCTCATTTCGTAGCACGGCATTTTCTCCGGAAGGTCGCGGTAGACACCACCAACCCGGTAATAGGCGGCATGCAGGCGTGCGCCGGACACCGCTTCATAGCAATCCATGAGGTCTTCCCTTTCACGGAATGCATACAGAAAAACGGTCATTGCTCCCACATCCAGGGCATGTGCTCCCAGCCACATCAGGTGATTGAGAATCCGAGTGATTTCATCAAACAGTACCCGGATATACTGGGCGCGCTCCGGCACTTCCACACGCAACAGCTTTTCAATGGTGCCGACATAGCCGTGCTCATTGCACATCATGGATACATAGTCGAGACGATCCATATAGGGAATCGAATGATTGTATGGCTTGTGCTCGGCCAGTTTTTCCGTACCCCGGTGCAGTAGCCCTACATGGGGATCGGCGCGCTGAATGACCTCACCATCCATTTCCAGAACCAGGCGCAACACACCATGCGCCGCAGGATGCTGAGGGCCGAAATTGAGGGTATAGTTACGGATCTCAGCCATCTGCCTGTTCCTCTTCCTTCACCAGCTCGCGGCCTTCTTCATAACGGCAGTCGTGACGCACCACTCGTGGCACCAGGGTACGCTGTTCGATAGTGACGGGTTCGTACACCACCCTGCCCTTGTCTTCGTCATAACGCATTTCCACCTGCCCCACCAGAGGGAAGTCCTTGCGGAAGGGATGGCCGATGAAGCCGTAATCGGTAAGAATCCGGCGGAGATCCGGGTGCCCGCTGAACAGGATGCCAAACATGTCGAAAGCCTCTCTTTCGAACCAGTTGGCACCGTTCCAGACCCCGGTAACAGAATCCACTACCGGATAATCGGCATCCAGAAATGTTTTAACCCGTAAACGAACATTGCGCGACAGGGAAAGAAGGTGATAAACCACTGCGAAGCGGCTTTCCGCCTGAAAATCAGTAATGGTTTCGCGTTCGGCACCCCGACTGAAGCCGGTATTTGGTGCATCCTCGGCATTCCATTCCGAGTGACCGTAAGCAGCATAGTCCACACCACAGACGTCAATACACTGCTCAAAGCCCAGATCATGATGGCTGCGTAGAACCTGCATCACAGCCAGCAACTGCTCGCGGGGAACAATCAGGGTCAACTCTCCGTTGGCGCGTATCCATTTGCACTCCGCGTGATTTTCTTCCAGCTGTTCTTCGAGAGCCTCTTCCAGATCGTCGAGTTTATCTTCGATGCTCATGCCGTTTCCTCAACCTTGGAACGCGCAATGGTGGTAGTTCTGCGAATCTTGCTCTGCAGCTGCACGATGCCATATAACAAGGCTTCGGCAGTAGGAGGACAACCGGGAACATATACATCCACCGGCACCACGCGGTCGCAACCCCGAACCACCGCATAGGAATAGTGATAATAACCACCACCATTGGCGCAGGAACCCATGGAAATCACCCACTTGGGATCGGGCATCTGATCGTAAACCTTGCGTAGTGCGGGCGCCATCTTGTTCACTAGGGTTCCAGCCACGATCATTACATCAGACTGGCGCGGGCTGGGGCGAAAGATGATGCCGAAGCGATCCAGATCATAGCGTGCAGCGCCAGCCTGCATCATTTCCACCGCGCAGCAGGCCAGGCCAAAGGTCATGGGCCACATGGAGCCGGTGCGCGCCCAGTTGATCACGGTATCCAGAGAAGTGGTGGCGAAGCCTTCCTCAAATACCCCTTCTATTCCCATTCCAGCGCCCCCTTCTTCCACTCATAGATGAAACCAAGCACCAGAATACCGAGGAAAATCATCATCGCCCAGAAACCCACCGGGCCAATTTCGTCCAGCACTACAGCCCAGGGAAAGAAAAATGCTATTTCAAGATCGAACAGAATAAACAGGATGGCAACCAGATAAAAACGCACGTCAAACTTCATGCGCGCACTTTCGAATGCTTCAAAACCGCACTCGTAGCGAGAACCCTTTTCTTCATCAGGATTATGTGGAGAAAGAATGAACCCCATGCCCATGGCGGCGATGCCGACAAAGAGGCCGATGACGATAAAAATCAGTATTGGCAGATAGTTTTCCAGCACTTGAAACCAGCCCCCTCCTGGCGTATTCATTATTATCGAATTATCAGGCGCACCCAGTCTATTGCAGTGCAGACTTCAGGTCAAACTTTCGCGCTGACAATAAGCAATTGCTTATTTTGCTTTGGTGATCGTCCGTTATTATTATATTTAACTGGCACCCGCCAACAGGATACCGGTCATTAATCAAATGGTGCCGAAGGCCGGACTTGAACCGGCACGGCTTGCGCCACTACCCCCTCAAGATAGCGTGTCTACCAATTCCACCACTTCGGCATAAACTCTAATTACTTTTCTGACTTTGGCGCAGCCTCTGTCGGCGCTATGGGCGCAACTGGAACCGCAGAACCATTTGCAGCATCAGGAACCACCGGCAAATCAGATTCAGCAGCAGGAACAGGCTGGCTTTCCGTTGCCGGAGCATCAAGCATAAGACCGGAATCACGCGCAGTCTCCATTGCCATCCACGCCAAGGTCAAACTGGTGACAAAAAACAGCAACGCCATAACGCCTGTGGTCCGGCTAAGAAAGTTTGCCGAACCCCTTGCGCCGAATACCGTGGACGATGCGCCACTGCCAAAGGCGGCGCCCGCATCAGCACCTTTTCCATGCTGAATCAGTATCAGGCCGATAAGCCCGATGGACAGAAACAGATGAACCACTACCAAAATTGTATGCATTGACTGTTGTCTCTCAAACCTTATTCATTGGCTGCCGAGCAGATGCCGAGAAAATCTTCCGCCTTCAGAGAGGCGCCACCGATCAACCCGCCATCGATATCCGCCTTGGCAAGCAGCTCTGCAGCATTGTCGGGTTTCATGCTGCCTCCATAAAGAATGCGCAGGCCTTCAGCCACTGCGGCGCTGCTTTGTGCGACACGGCCACGGATAAAGGCATGTACATCCTGCGCCTGTTCCGGGCTGGCGGTCAGGCCGGTGCCAATGGCCCATACGGGTTCGTAGGCAATAACGCCCTCACCCAGCATATCCACTCCGCAATGCTCGATAACTGCATCGATCTGGCGGGCCACCACTTCTTCTGTGATGCCACCTTCGCGCTCTTCCTGAGTCTCGCCGATACAGAACAGGGGCACCAGGCCGGCTTTGCGGGCTGCGGTAAATTTCTCCGCTACCAGCTGATCTGTTTCACCGTGATAGGTACGGCGCTCGGAATGACCGATGATGACATATTGGCAGCCGAAATCTGCCAGCATGGAGCCGGCAATTTCACCGGTATAAGCACCGGCTTCCTGCACCGACAGATCCTGACCGCCCCAGGAGATTGGGGTGCCAGACAGCTGGCCCTGCACTTCCGGGATAAAAACTGCGGGAGGACAGACAGCAACTTCTGCCACCTTTACCTCCGCAATACCGGCCTTCAAACCAGCCAGTAGTTCCCTGACGCTTGCCAGCGAACCATTCATCTTCCAGTTTCCAGCCACCAGTGGTTGTCGCATAACGAACTCCTGCATGAAATCCCCTGAAAAACCTTTCAGAGAGTTCCGGAAAAATCAAGCCGCGTAGTTTACCAACTGGGGCAGAATTATCAATAACAATATTTGTCCAGCTCCTTCCCAGACAATTTACCCCCCAATGACGTGAAACTCTTTGGCAGATCACCCTGGCGCGGGTAAAATTCCCGCTTTGCAGCACCCGAGCCAGGTAACAAAACATGAGCGCACAAATCCTTGACGGCAAAGCCATCGCCGCAAACCTGCGCAAAGCCATACAGCAGGAAGTTGCCATAATTACTGGCAGCGGGCAGCGCCCTCCCGGGCTGGCAGTCGTCCTCGTGGGGGACAATCCTGCATCCCAGATATATGTGCGCAACAAGCAAAAAGCCTGTGAAGAAGTCGGTTTTCTTTCCGAGCTTATCCGGCTGGAACCCGGCACCAGAGAATCTGATCTCCTCGCACTCATTGACGATCTTAACCAGCGGGAAGAAATCGACGGGATACTGGTGCAGCTCCCCCTCCCCGGCCAGATTGACGAGGAAACCGTCATTGAACGCATATTGCCAACCAAGGACGTGGACGGGTTTCATCCTTACAATGTTGGCCGACTGGCTCTGCGCATGCCCTTGCTGCGCCCCTGCACGCCCAAAGGTGTGATGACCATGCTGGAACACACCGGCATGGAACTGGCAGGCAAGGACGCCGTCATCATCGGGCAATCCAACATCGTTGGACGTCCCATGGCGCTGGAGCTGCTCATGGCGCGCTGCACCATCACTGTTTGCCACAGCCGCACCAAAAACCTCGCCGGCAAGGTTCGTGCTGCCGACATCCTGGTCTCCGCCGTAGGTCGGCCCGGTTTTGTAGCGGGCGACTGGATACAGCCGGGGGCCATCGTCATTGATGTAGGCATCAACCGCCGGGAAGATGGCAAGCTCTGCGGCGATGTAGACTTCACCTCTGCCAGCAAAGTAGCAGACTGGATTACCCCCGTACCCGGTGGCGTCGGCCCCATGACCATCGCCACCTTGCTGGAAAACACCCTGCAAGCGGCAAAACTGCATAACAATGGCGGCTGAACAAGCACCTTAACCATAGAGAATCCAGCATGGCTCAATATATCTTTACCATGAATCGCGTCAGCAAGATTGTGCCGCCCAAGCGCACCATTTTGCGTGATATCTCCCTTTCTTTCTTTCCCGGCGCAAAAATCGGTGTGCTGGGCCTGAACGGATCAGGAAAGTCCACCTTGCTGCGTATCATGGCGGGGTTGGACGAGGATTTTGACGGCGAAGCCCGCCCACAAACCGGTATCCGCATTGGCTTTCTTCCCCAGGAGCCCAAACTGGATGAAACCAAGGATGTTCGTGGCAATATCGAAGAGGCTCTGGGTGAAGTGAAGGATGCCGTGGAGGAGCTGGAAAAAGTGTATGCCGCCTACGCGGAACCAGATGCAGACTTCGACACCCTGGCAAAACGCCAGGCAGAGCTGGAAAACATTGTGCAGGCAGCAGACGGCCACCAGATAGAACGCCAGCTGGAGGTAGCCGCAGAGGCGCTGCGCCTGCCGCCATGGGATGCGGATGTAAGCAAACTGTCCGGTGGTGAGCGCCGTCGCGTCGCCCTGTGCAAGCTGCTGCTGTCCAAGCCGGACATGCTGCTGCTGGACGAACCCACCAACCACCTGGACGCCGAATCCATCGCCTGGCTGGAGCGCTTTCTCCATGAATACAGCGGCACCGTGGTTGCCGTTACCCACGACCGCTACTTCCTGGACAATGTTGCTGGCTGGATTCTGGAGCTGGATCGCGGCCACGGCATTCCCTGGGAAGGCAATTACTCTTCCTGGCTGGAACAAAAGGAAGCCCGCCTGGAGCAGGAGGCCAAACAGGAGGCAGCACGCATCAAGGCGATGAAAAAGGAACTGGAATGGGTGCGTTCCAACCCCAAGGGCCGGCAGGCGAAGTCCAAGGCGCGGCTGCAGCGTTTCGACCAATTACAGAGCCAGGAATTCCAGAAGCGTAACGAAACCAATGAAATCTACATCCCCCCTGGCGAGCGCCTGGGGGATCTGGTCATTGAAGCAAACGACCTGGCCAAATCCTATGGCGACCGGCTGCTGTTCGAAGATCTCAGCTTTAACCTGCCACCTGGTGGCATCGTCGGCATTATCGGCCCTAACGGCGCGGGAAAAACCACCCTGTTCCGCATGATTGCCGGGCAGGAACAGCCTGACTCCGGCGAACTGCGCATCGGGCAAACGGTACAGCTGGCCTATGTAGATCAAAACCGCAACAGCCTCAGCGACAACAAGACCGTATGGGAGGAAATTTCCGGCGGCCAGGACATTATTGTGATCGGCCGTTTTGAAATGCAGTCCCGGGCATATGTGGGACACTTTAACTTCCGCGGCTCTGATCAGCAGAAGCGGATTGGCGATTTGTCCGGAGGCGAGCGTAACCGGGTGCATTTAGCGAAACTGTTGCGTTCCGGGGGCAACGTATTGCTGCTGGATGAACCGACCAATGATCTGGATGTAGAAACCCTGCGCGCCCTGGAAGAGGCGCTACTCATCTTCCCTGGCTGCACCGTGGTCATCTCCCACGACCGCTGGTTCCTGGATCGCATCGCCACCCATATCCTCGCCTTTGAAGGTGATTCAAAAGTGGTATGGTTCGAGGGCAACTACGAAGACTACGATGCAGACCGGAAACGCCGCCTGGGCGAAGCTGCTGACCAGCCCCACCGTATCAAGTACCGGCGCATCGACGCTTGAGCTGTCTACGCGACCACCTGCTTTTTAACCATGCGCCGAGGCTTCCTCATCACGGCTTTACGGGGAAGCCTCAGTAACATCAGCACCACAAAGACTCCCAGGTAGATCAGCGGCTGCATCAAATCAGCCTTTACCAGCCAGATGAAATGCAGGATGGCAAGCAGGGCCGCTGCATACACCAGCCGGTGCAACCCTTTCCAGCGCAGCCCGAGGCGGCGCATGCTAAACATGTTTGAAGTCAATGCCAGGGCAATCAAGATCAGGAAAGACAAAAAACCCACAGTAATGTAAGGGCGTGTGGCAATATCAGCCAGCATGCCTCCCCAGGCAAATTCCCGATCCAGCCACAACCACACCAGAAAATGCAGGCAGGCATAGAAAAAGCTGAACAGCCCCAGCATCCGGCGCAACAGCACCGCTTTGCGCCAGCCCGTGAGTCGGCGTAAAGGCGTTATGGACAGGGTGATGAGCAAAAAACGCAAGGCCCAGCTTCCACTCTCATGGCTGAGAGCCTCGGCCGGGTTCGCACCCAGCCTGTCATGTAAAGCCCCCCAGACCATAGCCGCCAATGGCAGCAGGGAAACCAGAAAAACAACTATCCGCCACTTTGTCATCAGAAATACTTGCGCAGATCCATCCCTGAGTACAGGCTGGCTACCTCTTCCGCATAGCCATTGAACAACAAGGTATCTTCCTTGCCACCAAAAATCCCCTTACCCAGCACACGATGGCGTTCCTGGCTCCAGCGAGGATGAGGAACCCTGGGGTTCACATTGGCGTAGAAGCCATATTCATTTGCTGCGGCAGCATTCCAGCTGTTCAGTGGCTGTTTCTCGACAAAACGGATGGATACGATAGATTTGATACTCTTGAACCCGTATTTCCACGGAATCACCAAGCGCAAGGGCGCACCGTTCTGCCCTGGCAACACCTCACCGTACAGCCCGGTGGCCATAAATGCCAGCGGATGCATGGCCTCATCCATGCGCAAGCCTTCACGGTATGGCCAGTCCAGCACCATGCGTTTCTGACCAGGCAGGTGCTCGGGATCATACAGCGTTTCAAATTCCACAAATTTCGCCCTGGACGTGGGTTCAAAACGCTTGAGAAACTCCCCAAGGGGAAAGCCCACCCAAGGCACTACCATTGCCCACGCCTCCACACAGCGAAAGCGATAGATACGCTCCTCCTGATCCAGTTTCAGGATATCCTCTATATCCATGATGCCGGGTTTGGTGCACTCTCCCGAAACCTTGACACTCCAGGGTCGGGTTTTCAATGCGGCAGCATTTTCCGCTGGCGTTTCCTTCCCGTAACCGAGCTCGTAAAAATTGTTGTAGGTGGTGATATGCTCATACTCCGTCGGCACAAGAACTCCGCCATCAACACCTTCTCCCGACAGGGGAATCTTCCGGTTGTTGCCAGGCCCGGCAACAGCAGCCATTGCCTGCCCATTTGCGCCACCCAGCAATAGCCCGGCGCCAGCCGCCATGCCCGCCTTTATCAGTTGCCGGCGTTTCAACCAGACGTGCTGATCTGTTATCCCGGAAGGCTTTATCCGTCCGTATCGATATTCCCGCATTTCTTTAAAGTCTCCACTCCAAAACATGCCCCCATTCAGCAGACATTGCGTTGCAGTTGTTTCATCAAAACCTGTAGATACAGAGGGCAAGATATTGATTTGGATAGCATACAGTCTGGTAAAAATTTCAATCTAGCTAAACGAATCAAGAACAGGCTCCATGTGCTTCGATCCATCACGGATCTCGGATTTCAGTAGTATCTGGACGGGTTGCCGGGAGCATCGGTGGCAGGGCGCTCATAGGCACGGTTTTCCTGCCCTTCAACCACCGGCTGTAAGAAAATCTCCACCCGCCGATTGAGCTGGCGCCCCGCCTCCGTGGCATTGCTGGCACGGGGCTGGGTTTCACCCCGCCCTTCCATCTGCACTCTGGAAGCCTGTACTCCATGATTCATGAGATACTCACCTACCGCCCGTGCGCGGCGCTCGGAAAGCCGTTGGTTGTATTCGTCCGAACCCACACTGTCCGTATGCCCGACCACATGAATGATCGTCTTGTCATACTTCTGGATGATATTGGCAAGCTTGTCCAGGGTTCCCTGAAATCCATGTTTAATGGCAGCACTGTCGAAATCAAAAGAAACCTCACTGTCCAGTGTCAGCTTCAGGCTGTCATCTTTCATGCGCTGAATTTCCAGCTCATGGTTTTCCTGCTCACGGGCCAACTGCTCTTCAAGCTCCCTTTGTTGCTCATCCATGTAGTAGCCAACACCGCCTCCCGCAAGCGCTCCAAGGGCTGCACCCACATACGCTCCCCTTTTATGATCTACCTGATGCCCAATGACAGCCCCGGCAACGGCTCCAACAATTGCGCCGGTTTTTGTTTTTCGATTTGGGTCAGAAGGATCCGTACAGCCCGAAAGGACAAGCATTCCCGATACAGCAACAACCCCTAGCACTCTTTTCATAATCTTTTCTCCAAATCACCCTCGGATACCGGTCTCAAGGATGGCAGTATTTACAGCAGCTATCAACAAACAGACCAGTATCAGAACAAAGGGTTCAGATAAAATCCCAAAAACACCGCGCAGCCAACCCTTTAACTTACGCCCCTCACCTGCATCCATGCAGGTGACAAAGTTATCGCCGCCCTCTTGTGCGTAGATGCCAATCATGAATAAATAGAGGTGCCCTTAAAGATGTTATGCCTCGTACTATGGAATCCAATAAATCGGTGAAATATCTGGTAACACCAAAGGAGTACGCTGTATTCAGCATTGCTCTAATACTAGGCGCATTAATCTGGATATTGTCCCCCATCTTTACTGGACAACAGGAACCTTGGGATTCTAATGGGGTTTACTATATCGTTTCTTTGCTTGTTGCTGGTGGTATTGTTGGTGCAATCAACTGCAAAAGGGTCTGGCGCTGGGCAATGGCAATCTATATTGGCCAGTTGATTTTCCTTGTATTCCTGAGCATGGGGCCACTGCTCTTTACAGGACTATTCTTCCTCGGGGGATACTCGCTAGTGGCATATGCAGGCGCCGCGTTAACTGCGTCACTGGTTAAATGGTATTCATAAGCACCCATAATGATGGGGATACAGATCGGGGCATTGGAATCGGATTATGCCGGAGCAGCGGGATTC
>JALWMK010000095.1 GCA_027083925.1 Sedimenticola sp.
GGTGATCACAACCCTGCTGGGCAGGGGTGACACCGTAGTTGAAGATCGTCTCGACCATGCTTCCCTGGTGGATGCGGCCCGGCTCTCGGATGCCAAGCTGCTGCGCTATGCTCATGCTGATCTGAACGCGGCAGAAAAACAGTTGCACAAGGCCACAGGTGAAACATTGCTGGCGGTGGATGGCGTATTCAGCATGGACGGTGACCTGGCCGATCTGCCGGCGCTCGCCAGACTTTGCCGGCAGCAGGATGCCTGGCTGATGGTGGATGATGCTCATGGTCTTGGCGTACTGGGCATCAGTGGCGGCGGCAGTCTGGAACACTGGGGTCTGGGTGCAGAAGAGGTACCCGTGCTGATGGGAACCCTGGGCAAGGCCTTTGGCACCGCCGGCGCTTTTGTCGCGGGTTCCCAAGCGCTGATCGAGACCTTGGTTCAGAAGGCCAGAACCTATATCTTCACCACCGCTTTACCGGCGGCGGTGGCCGAAGCGACACGCTGCAGCCTGAAGATCCTGCGAGAAGAGAACTGGCGCCGGGAGCGGCTGCAGGCGCTGGTAAAGGCGTTCCGTGAAGGCGCCGCCAGCCTGGGATTCGCGCTGCCGCCCTCGTCCACGCCCATACAACCCCTGATCGCAGGCAGTTCAGAAAAGACGCTGGAATGGAGCGGCCTGCTGGAAGCGCAGGGGATTCTGGTCACCGCCATCCGGCCGCCCACCGTACCCAAAGATAGCGCCCGCCTGCGCATCACCTTCAGCGCCAGCCATACGGATGCGCATCTGCAGCGCCTGCTGGTAGCGCTGGAGCGTTTGCGTCCATGAAACTCCGGACGCAAGCCGCTGGCGCAGGTAATGAATTGCTGCTGATTCATGGTTGGGGCATGAATGCCTCCGTGTGGCTGACCCTGGCAAGGGAGCTGCAAAAGCAGCATCGTGTCACGCTGGTGGAGCTTCCCGGGCACGGTGAATCACCCTGGATGAATGCCCCTAAGCTGCAAGACTGGGCGGAACAGGTATTGACGGTTGCGCCGGTAAATGCTGTCTGGCTGGGCTGGTCGCTGGGTGGTCTGGTGATGTTGCAGGCGGCGGCCATGCAGCCGCACAAACTGCGTGGCCTGGTGGGGCTGGCCACTTCGCCCTGCTTCGTGCAGCGGGATGACTGGCACAGCGGTATTCCTGCAGCCGTGCTGCAAAATTTCGCCACAGAACTGGAGGAAGACAGCCGCAAGACCCTGCGGCGCTTTCTTGGCCTGCAGGTTCAGGGCGCAAGTGATGCAAAAAAACTGTTGCTGCAGCTACGCAAGGAATTCGACAGCCGGCCGGTTCCCCGGCTTGCCGCATTACAGGCAGGGCTGGATATTCTGTTGCACAGCGACCTGCGCAGCGAGCTGGCTGCCAATGAATTGCCGGTGAGCTGGCTGCTGGGGGAACGGGATACCCTAGTACCCCAAAGCCTGGCCAAAGCCTTGCCTGGCGATCAGCCGCAGGCAGAAATTCATATCATCGAAGGCGCCGCTCATGCGCCATTTCTATCCCATCCAGCGCAGTGCCTGAAACGGCTGGAAACCTTCATCCGCCATGCCTGAAAACCTCATCGACAAGGAGAGAGTCCGCTGTGCCTTCAGCCGTTCGGCAGACAGCTACGACGCTGCAGCAGTGCTGCAACGTGAGGTCAGCCGCCGGATGCTGGAGCGCCTGGATCTGGTGACGCTGGAACCCCGGGCGGTACTCGACCTGGGATGTGGTACGGGGGAACAGACCCAACAGTTGCTGCAGCGCTATCCAAAGGCCGCTGTTCATGCGCTGGATTTTGCCCTGCCCATGCTTGGCCATGCACGGAAAAAGGGGCGCTGGCTGCGCCGTCCGCGCTGCATCTGTGGCGACATGGAACAGCTGCCCCTGGCGGATGACAGCATGGATCTGATCTGCTCGAACCTGGCCTTTCAGTGGGCCAGTGATCCCGTATTGCTGTACAAGGAATGCCTGCGGGTTTTGCGTCCGGAAGGACTGCTCATGTTCACCACGTTCGGGCCGGACACCCTGCACGAGCTGCGTTCAGCCTGGGCGGCGGTGGATGATGATGCCCATGTCAGCCCGTTCATGGACATGCATGACCTGGGGGATATCCTGATAAACAGCGGCTATGCCGCGCCGGTCATGGATGTGGAGCGCATCACCCTCACCTACGGACGGGTGGATGATCTGATGCGGGATCTGAAGAGTATCGGCGCGCACAATGCGGTAACCCGGCGGCGGCGGGAGCTTACCGGCAAGGCGAGGATGCAGGCCATGCGTGATGCCTACGAGGGGTTTCGCAGCGAAGGCGTGCTGCCCGCCACCTATGAGGTGGTGTACGGTCATGCCTGGGCGCCGGAAAAAAAGCAAGCGCCAAGGCAAGCGAGCGTTTCGCTGGACATGCTCAGCACAGAGCGGGCAGACTGAGGTAGGTTGCGACGGTTTCCGCGTTCGCCTGATCCAGTCTTGGAATACGCCCCAGCAGGGGAGCCTTGATGCGCTGTTTCAGGGTCTGGATGTTGTCCTCCGCCAGGGACATGTTGGCGTCTACATGATTGGCGATCCAGCCCAGCAGGGGGCGGCCACTGGAGAGAATGGCGTCCATGCTCAGAAGCGCATGATTGATGCAGCCCAGACGCAAGCCCACCACCAGCACCACGGGAAGATCCAGCCGTTGGCACATCCCGGCCATGTCCTGTGTATCGTTCAACGGCACTTTCCAGCCGCCTGCACCTTCCACGATCACCGCATCATGGGATTTGCACAGTTGCCGGTACTGCCTGCCAATTTCGTCCAGATCGATGGAAACACCCGCCAGCTTTGCCGCCAGGTGGGGTGCGACCGCAGGTTCAAAGCAATAGGGGTTGACCGCCTCGTAGGGCAGGCGAGGTTTGCTCAACCCCTGAATGGCCAGGGCATCAGGATTGAGCAGACCGTCCCGGGTGCGCAGCGCGCCAGCAGCCACAGGCTTCATGCCAGTGGTTTTCAGGCCACGTTCGAGGCAGAGCTGCATGAATCCCAGGGTGACCAGGGTTTTTCCACAATCGGTATCTGTGCCGGTAATGAAGCAGCGCATGTTTGTTGCTCTTGTTATGTGAATACAGTGCCATGGAAGGCACAAAAAAAGCCCGGAGGTTCAATTCCAGGCTTTTTTCAAGCGATTGTCAATGCCTTCGCTCGGGGCGTGCTCATGCTGTGATCTGGTTCTGCAGCCTGTTCATGGCGGCCTTTTCGATCTGGCGAATGCGCTCGGCAGAGATGCCGTATTCATCCGCCAGTTCATGCAGGGTGGCTTTCTTTTCAGACAACCAACGGCGTCGCAGGATGTCCTGGCTGCGCTCGTCCAGTTCCGCCATGGCGGCATAAAGACGCTCGTTCTCGTCACGCTCGGTGTCTTCCGCCTCAAGGATGCGCTCCGGTTCCATGCGCATGTCCGGCAGATAGGAAGCCGGCGCCACATGCTCATCCTCGCTGTCGGCGTCCATGGGATCGAAAGCCATGTCGTAGTTGTTCAGACGGGCTTCCATATTGCGCACTTCCTCTGGTTTCACTCCCAGGTCGCTGGCAACGTCCTGCACTTCCTGCTCGGTGAACCAGCCCAGACGCTTCTTGCTGGAACGCAGGTTGAAGAACAACTTGCGCTGCGCCTTGGTGGTGGCGATCTTGACGATACGCCAGTTGCGCAGGATGAACTCGTGGATTTCCGCCTTGATCCAGTGCACGGCAAAAGAAGCCAGGCGCACACCCACGTTGGGATCGAAACGGCGCA
>JALWMK010000096.1 GCA_027083925.1 Sedimenticola sp.
CTCATTTGAATGGTACTTACCTGAACCCATAGATTCAGGTGCCCTTAACAGGATGTTGAAAAAATCCTTCTATGGCTTTTTTTCAACTCGAAAAGACAAAAACGTGAGTTCGTCATCCCGGTGCAGGTCGGGATCCAGGGCGATCACGTATCCCCGAGATCCTGGATTCCGGCGCGCTAGAATCACCATGGTTTATTGCTTGCGTACATGCCATTCTAGCCTGACTCGACTGCAGACGCACAGGACAGAGGTCAGTTTTCTTCATTTTCCATTGCAGGATGGTACTTCCCCTGCCGGGCGAGGCTGTTGAGCCGCGCCCGTTTCAGCAAAGCCTTCTGCGCTTTTGTCCGATTCTCAGCTTTTCCCTGCCAGGCGTACAGGGCAGGTTGTTGCAAGGCGCGCCCATAGGAAATACTTAGTTGCCATGGTGCATTTGCCTTCATCTGATTGATGGCAT
This sequence comes from Sedimenticola sp., assembly GCA_027083925.1. GTDB lineage: Bacteria > Pseudomonadota > Gammaproteobacteria > Chromatiales > Chromatiaceae > Thiolapillus. Next base: position 458 of record JALWMK010000096.1, read on the forward strand.
TGAGGTTTCCGGTTGCTTCTTCAGGCTCCTGCCCACCTGACAGGAAATTGATGCTGGGTACGGCCGCAGGTACAGTGCGTTTAAGGATTTTGAGAGTGGCTTCAGCAATTTCCTGAGGTTCTGCGGTACGGCAGTTTTTGCCTGGAAGTATCATATTGGGCTTCAATATTATATGCTCAAGATGGACTCCGTGCAGATGCAAAGCATGGAAAACAGAATGCAGCACATATTCAGTGACGGTCGCACAGCGGTCAATATCGTGATCACCATCCATCAACACTTCTGGCTCAACAATGGGTACGAAGCCCATTTCCTGGCAGACAGCTGCATAGCGGGCCAGCACTTCTGCGTTGGCATGTCTTCCCATGTGCGTCGGGTTGTGGTGAGTGATGGGGTAAACTTCCCGCCACTTTGCAAAGCGGGCACCCTGGTTTTTGTATCCTTTCAGGCGGCTTGCCAAGCCATCCAGACCGTATGTGACCAAATCACCGGGAGCACCGGCCAAGGGGCCTTTGCCTCTATCTACTTTTACTCCGGGAACAATTTTCTTCGACCATGTAACCTCCGGCAGTAGCACTTGATTTTCATCGGTCTGACCCAGGGTTTCTTCAAACATAATAATACCGCTGATGTATTTCCCAAGGCCAGGCGTACTTATCAGCAGTGAACGATAGTCGCGGCGATTCTGCTCGGTGGCTTCCACACCAATCGCAGCAAGGCGCTTTGTAATGGTAGGTTTACTTTCGTCGGCGGCCAGAATGCCGCGGTGCTCATCCACCAGGTCTGAAATTGTCTGCTGCAATTCGTTTGCAATGCTCATAGTGCTCTCCTGTTTCACTTTGCCTTGATTCCCGCTGATGTTTCTTCATCACAAATCTGCACTCACTCGGAAGGGGGGTGTCCAGATAGCAACGGATAGGTGGCGCCCAGTTTTGGCATCACAACTTTTGTATTATTCAACAACTTGGAAAAGGTCTGCATGCTTCTCTCTTCCCCGTGAACCAAATAGGTAGTGCCTGGATTGCCGGTTTTCCGGTGCCAGGCCAGTAATTCTGCCTGATCCGCATGGGCGGAAAACCCGCCAATGGTAAAGATTTCAGCATTTACCGGAAATTCCTCACCAAAGATGCGTACTCTATCGGCACCATCGATGATGCGGCGTGCCAGCGTTCCCCGTGCTGCATAACCGACAAACACAATGCTGCCACGTTTGTCCCAGAGATTGTGCTTCAGGTGATGACGCACCCGTCCTCCGGTGCACATTCCGGATCCGGCCATGATGATCGCTCCACTATCGATTTGATTGATGGCAATGGATTCTGCGGTTTGTCGGGTAAAGTGCAGGCCTGGCAGATCAAAGGGGTCGTTTCCGTCCTGGGATATTTTCAATGTCTCGGTGTCATAGCATTCCGGGTGGCGTCTGAATATTTCTGTGGCGGATATGGCCATTGGGGAATCCAGAAAAACATTGATGTAATGTTTGATCTGACCATTTGCCGTGCCTTCACGCAGGTAATAGAGGATTTCCTGGGCACGTTCAAGAGCAAAAGTGGGGATGATGACGTTGCCACCACGGCCGATGGTGGTATTGACTGCGTCATACAGTTCTTCGATAGATGGCTGCAGTTGTTTGTGCAGGCGATCACCATAGGTGGTTTCCATGATTACGGTGTCAGCTTTTGGAGGTGTTGCAGGGTTCCGCAAAATGGCTCGGTTACTGTTGCCGAGATCACCGGAGAAGAGCACCGTGTGTCGATGCCCTTCTTCCTGGAGTTCCAGATAAATACAGGCAGAACCAAGAATATGTCCGGCATCAATAAAGGTAGCACGAATGCCGGGTGCAATGTCTATGGGTTGGTTGTATACAGCATGTCGTCCAAAGTAGTCGAGGCTGTTCAATGCATCCAGGGTTGTATAGAGTGGCTCAATGCTGGTGTGTCGCTTGCCGGCATGTCGCTGGGCCTTGCGTTGCTGGTAACGTGCCTCCTCTTCCTGCAGTCCGGCTGAATCGAGCATTACCAGGCGTGCAAGTTCGGTAGCGGCAGAAGTGGTAATGATTTCCCCTTTAAATCCTCTTTTTACCAGCAGGGGGATGCGGCCGCAATGATCGAGGTGTGCATGAGTAAGCAGCAGGTAGTCAATAGCCTCCGGCTTAAAACCAAACGGTTCTGCGTTCTCTTCAGTAAGTTCACGCCCGCCCTGATACATTCCACAATCAACCAGTATGCGCTTGCCCGCACACTCCAACAGATGGCAGGAGCCAGTCACTCCCTGGTCTGCGCCATGAAAAGAGATATTCATTGTTGTTCATCCTCCAAAAAATCTGCTCCTTGGGTGCATGATGTGGACAAGAGCAGATAAAGAATATTGTTGGTGTGGCTTTCAGTGCAATAGAAATGCTGATTCCGGTTAGAGCCTAACGGCAAGCACATCGACTGAAGCAGTATGTAATACATTGGTGGCTACAGATCCGGCTATCCCAAGGAAGCCGCGCTTCCCGTGGATTCCCATTACAATCAGATCCATATTATGCTGTGAAGCATATCCGGAAATCTCCCGGCCGGCAGAATAGCTGCTGACAACTACATCAACGTCAGTACTGACAATAATTTCCACTGCGGTTACGCCACCTTTCGAACCCAGATTGCTCCGCAATTCTTCGAGTCCAGCGCGTGCTTTCTCGGTATAGAATTGTTCAGGATCCACATCCTCTGGAGCAATGGAGTAGTTAGGGATATCCTCGGGAAAATGTTCCAGTACATGTAGTAATGTCAGTCTTCCGCCAGTTAGCATTGCCAACTCACTGGCGCGCCGGGCTGCTTTTTCTGCAACAGGTGAGAAATCTGTTGCTACCAATATATGCGTGTAGTCAACCACGATGATGTCCTCTTTACGATACATATGCATAAACTCTTTGGCGGCTAATATAGAACATTTTATGCTCCCTATCTGTCACTGAAGTGACAGTCTTTTACCACTTGCTCACATGAAAATGTGGAAGTAGACGTTTAGGATTATATTTTATATTTGTTTGGCAATGAGAGGCCTCAAAATGGGAAAGATGCAGGAAAAACTAAATGAAATTAGTGAGTTGACCGATCAGCTCCGCAATGACTACCCGACAGAGACGGATGCCTTTTTGGGATTTCTGAATAAAGCGGAATCAGGAAAAGCTTTGGGAATAAGGGAAAAGGAGCTTAT
>JALWMK010000097.1 GCA_027083925.1 Sedimenticola sp.
GTTCAGATCAGCATGAGCATAGCGCAGCAGCTTGGCATCCGAGAGCCGGGCCGCATCCACCAGGGAAGCATGGTCGAGACGATCTTCAACTACGGTGTCACCCCTGCCCAGCAGGGTTGTGATCACCGCCAGATTGGCCATGTAGCCGCTGGAAAACAGCAGCGCCCGCTCCCGGCCGGTAAAATCGGCCAATTCCTCTTCCAGTTGCTGATGCGCCCGACTGTGGCCCGTCACCAGATGCGCCGCGCCGCTGCCGCTGCCCCAGCGATGGATGCCTTTCCTGAAAGCCTCGGCCACACGGGCATCCGCGGCCAGCCCCAGATAATCGTTGCTGGTGAAACTGAGCATGGGTTTCCCGTCCACCACCATTTCGGGCTGCTGGGGCGTCTCCAGCACCCGGGGGCGACGATAGAGATGATCCTGCCTTGCTTTCTCCAGCAGGGGACGCAGGTCTTTCATCAGACCCGGTGACAGGCTCGGCCTTGGGGCGGCTTTTCGGTTTCCACATGCTGCTCCATGGACAGACCCAGGCGCTGGAACAGCTGTTTGTCGCGGTCGGTTTCCGGGTTGTCGGTGGTGAGCAGCCGCTCGCCATAGAACAAGGAATTGGCGCCAGCGAAAAAACACAGGGCCTGCAGCTCATCGCTCATTTCGGTACGCCCGGCAGACAGGCGCACATAGGATTTCGGCATCATGATGCGGGCGGCCGCCACGGTGCGCACGAATTCCAGGGGATCGAGCGCATCCACGCCAAACAGTGGCGTACCTTCCACCTGCACCAGCAGGTTGATGGGCACGGATTCGGGGTGGCTGGGCAGGTTGGACAGCTGGCAGAGCATGGAGGCCCGGTCCCGGCGGCTCTCGCCCATGCCGAGGATGCCTCCGGAGCAGACATTCAGGCCCGCCTCACGCACATGGTTCAGGGTTTGCAGGCGGTCTTCATAGGTGCGGGTGGTAATCACCTCGCCATAGAATTCCGGCGAGGTATCGAGGTTGTGGTTGTAATAATCCAGCCCGGCATCCTTGAGTTTTTGCGCCTGCTCTGCGGTCAGCATACCCAGGGTCAGGCAGGTCTCCATACCCATGTCTTTCACCACCCGCACCATTTCGGCAACCCGCTGCAAACTGGTATCCGTGGGGTTGCGCCAGGCCGCACCCATGCAGAAACGGGTAGCGCCTTTTTCCTTCGCTGCGGCGGCGGATTCCAGCACCTCTCCCACGGGCAGCAAGCGTTCCGGCTCTACTTCTGCATCATTTCTTGCGCTTTGGGAACAATATCCGCAGTCTTCCGGGCAGGCACCGGTCTTGATGGACAGCAAGGTGCTCACCTGCACCTGGTTGGGATCGAACTGCTGGCGGTGGATGCTCTGCGCCTGGAACAGCAGATCATTGAGAGGGAGACTCAGAATTTCTTCCACTTCCCCGATGGGCCAGTCATGGCGGATTGCAGATTTCATGGGCTTGAACAAAAGGCTAGAATAAGGCTGTACCAGTGTAGAGAAGGATTCTCATCTGTCAACTTGCAGGAGGCGTTATGGTTTACAACTGGCAGCACCTGTTTTTCCCCCCAAAGTGCCTGATCTGCGGCGGGCCCGGCCATGAGACGCTGGATATTTGCCATCAGTGCCGCGCTGATCTGCCCCGTAACTGGCACTCTTGTTGCCGTTGCGCCCTGCCTCTGGCAACGGATGCCGCTACAGGCCTCCTGTGCGGGAGCTGCGCACGAACCCCTCCACCGTTTTCCCGCATTATTGCCCCCTGGTTGTATCAATCCCCTATTGACGATCTCATCCAACGGCTGAAGTTTCAGCAGCAGCTGCCTGTGGGGCGGTTGCTGGCGCAGCTGCTTGCCAGGGAAATTACCAGGCAAGACAGGCCTGCCCTGCTGATGCCCATTCCCCTCCACAACAGGCAGCTCAAGTCCCGGGGGTTTAATCACAGCGGCGAAGTCACCCGCATGCTGGCCAAGGAGCTGGGCATACCCTGGTCACCCTGGCTGTTGCGAAAAGTGCGTGAAACACCGGCCCAGCACAATTTGGGGGGGAAAGAGCGGAAAAAAAACCTGCGCCGGTGCTTTCGCTTCGATAGCCGGCAATGTCCCCAGCATGTAGCACTTGTCGATGATGTCGTCACTACTGCCGCCACCGCCGCGGAAACTGCAAGGGCATTGAAGGCGGCAGGGGTAAAAAAAGTGGAGATCTGGGCGCTGGCGCGCACGCCGGCCGATCGATAAAGCTGTACAAAATCGTTTAAGATTCACCCATACCACAGCCAAAAGGCCTTCCCTGTAAAATGCTGCGTTTCTTTCTTGTCTTTCTTGCCATCCAGGCCGCGTTGTTCACCGCAGAGCTGGCGCGCCCGGTGCAGCAGGCGGCCATCATCCCCTTTACCGAGTCCATTGCGTCCCTGAGCGCATGGATGATCAAGGCCTTCGATTCGGGCGTCATCGCCTACAGCAATGTCATCCGTGACCAGCAAAGCGGCTTCGCCGTGGCCATCGAAGCCGGGTGCAACGGCGTGGAGGCCACCATCGTGCTGGTTGCGGCCATGCTCGCCATGCCCGCCCCGTGGAAGCTGAAGCTCTTGGGCATAGGCATCGGCTTTCTCACCATCCAGGCCATGAACCTGCTGCGCATCATCAGCCTGTTCTATCTGGGACAATGGAACCAGACCGCCTTCGACTGGGCGCATCTGTACATCTGGCAGGCATTGATCATGCTGGATGTACTCGTCGTCTTCCTCATCTGGCTGCGCTTTCTTCCCGGCAAGCAGGAACCGGCCCATGCCGGCTAGCCCGATCAAGCGCTTCATGCTCAAAGTAATCCTGTGGCTGCCGGTCTGCTTTGCCGGCTGGTACTATATGAAGGGAGTGATCGGGGTGCCCACCTTCTTTCTGGTGGACTGGATCATGGCCGCCACACTGCCGGAATTCATCAAAGACATCGAATTTCAGGGGCATTTGCTGAATGTGGTGCTGCAGTTCGCTCCACCAACCCTGCCAGGGGTAGCAGTGCCCCAGGGCCAGATCGCCGAGCTGGTATTCAGCGTAAACTCCCTCATGTATGGCTACAGCATCCCCCTGTACACCGCCCTGATTCTCGCCACCCCGGATGAGGAGCGGGCAAAATGGATACATTGGAGTATCGGCTTTGTCATTCTGGTGCTGGTCCAGACCTGGGGCGTCAGTTTCGACATTCTGCAAACCCTGCTGTTCGAGCTGGATGCCGGCCTGTCCTCCCAGCTCGGCTTCAGCAGCTTCCAGAAGGAACTGGCGGCCCTGGGGTATCAGTTCGGCTACCTGATCCTCCCGGCGGTCACGCCCCTGGTGCTGTGGATCGGCTTCCACCAGCAGTTTCTTGCATTGCTGGCACCGGGGATACAGTCCCGGCTCGGCAACAGGAATGACTGAACCAATTTGGCCTTTGTCTGCTACAGCTTCAGGGGTCGGAGTCGAATGGCACTTACTTAAGCAAAAAACCATGGTCATTCCGGCGCAGGCCGGAATCCAGGATCTTGGGAATATGTGGCCGTCCTGGATCCCGGCCTGCGCCGGGATGACGAATAACGAGATCTTTGGCTTAAGGGCGCCTCTATTAATTCTGTTTGAGCAGATTCGTGCATGAGGGCAGTGAGAACAAGG
>JALWMK010000098.1 GCA_027083925.1 Sedimenticola sp.
TCTCCGGTGTGCGGCAACGAAGGATGTCCATGCCTGGTGTGATTTCGATATTGCGCAGATCAACCTCAACCTGCCAACGCGCCCGATAAAGTGTTCTTAGGTCGGCTTTACCGGATACTGAGCTGCTACCTGTTCGGTGATGAGCTTCCTTTCTTGCAGTTGGCAGGGCTGGCAATGGGGGGGAAGCAGTCAGCCGGAATGCTGGGCTTCTGTCCAAAATCCCGCAGGGAGACATCCAGGGCACATTGGTCGCTAAGCATGTGCAGCAACGGTGGCCGGGGATCGTCTTCGTGGACTTTTTCACAGGCCTCCACGCATTGCATGCATTGGGTGCAGGTGAACATTTTGCGCTTGATGCTGCGAGGCTTGAGGCGCATGGGGCAGGCGTGTTCGCAGGAGGCATCGCACTCCACGCATTGCGTGGAACGCGCCCGGTCGAAACCAACCACCAAGGCTTTTTTGTTGCCCATCCAGACCAGGCTCTGCAGCAGACCCGCAGCGCAGCCGAAACGGCAGAACAAATGGCGCGCTACAGTGAATTCAATGATGAACAGAATGGTTGCGACACCGATGAACAGCATCTGGTTGCGGGTCAGGCTGGCGTGAAACAGATTGTTGTAAATTTCCTTCGGTGGCAGCAGGTAGGTAATCAAAACCACTGCCCATACAAAAGAAAAGCCCAGAATGACCAGCCCAGTCAGCCACCACCATTTCCGGTTTACCGGAATGTGGGTGCCATCGGCTTGATCCGTGGGCAGAGTTTCCCTGTCCCACAGGGAAAGCTTTCCGGAAGCGCGGCGCATGCAGTAGTTGATGGTCTCCACCACAGAGAAATGCGGGCACAGCCAGCCGCAGTACAGGCGTCCCCATTTCCAGGCTACCCAGAAGCCAATACCCACCACCAGCGCCAGGGGAAGGAAGAAACGCAGGCCCATGTTCAGGGTCATTTCCAGGGTGCTGATCTGGCCACTCTTGAAAGCATCTATGCCCAGGGTCCAGGGATGTGTGAGCAGGATAAAGTGATTTTGGTTCAGGTCAAAACGGAAAATATCCAGTACAGGCGCCAGAATGAACAGCAGGAAAAAACCTGTTCGCCAGGCCAGCCGCTGCTTTTGTATTTTGTTCAATCGTGTCCTCCGGTAATGGGGTCAAGAACCGCTGGATTCCCCGGCGCCTGTTGAACGGGATGTTGTGGCATTTTTATCGGTGAGAATTTGCACGGTGTTGAAATGACAGTGGTTTCCATGTCCAGTCTATCTGTTGTTTGCGTTTTCACCACGACCTGGATCAAGTTGTCCTGCCTCTTCCGTGGTGTGGAATTCCCCTGTGTAACGGAATAGCTGCCCGAACAGGGGGTGGCGCAGCCGAAAATCCATACAAAAGCACTCGTTGCCCACGGCCTTTTCTTCAATAGTCGCATGCCCGAGTACCAGCCATTCCGGAATGGGCAGCAGTACTGACCCCAGCTTCAATACATAATGCCTGCCTTCATAATACAGGTGGCCGTCTTTTATATGCACGGCCATTCTCAAACCAAGAAAAGCATTGATGTATTCAATCAACTCATTGCCGCCTGCGTGTTTCCAGTAGCTCTTGAACAATATGGTATCGCCATCAGGGTAGAGAATGCTGCGCTCCCAATGCTGTGTACCCTTTCTCATCTGTTTGCGCACGGTTGTGGGAATGTGTTTGCCACGCCTGTTGATCAGGGCGCCCAGTCGCCGCATGATGCTGAGATAGAGTTGCATGAATCCAGGATAGTCAATATCCAGTGTGCCCGTGTCTGTGTTGTTGCCATACTGGTAATGTTTTTGCAGGGCAGGTGGCAATTGCTCCCATTGATCGCCCAGCATTTGTTGCATTAAGGGTAAGGTGGTCATTTTCAGCCTCCCGTGGCAGGTTTGAAGATCATCAGGAATACGATCAGCAACATGGCGGTGAATGCAGGTACTCCCAGCCAGAACCAGAACCGGGCGTATTGCCAGTATTGTGCCGGCAGAGGCTGGTTTTCCACCAATGCGGTTCCGGCCAGATTGCGCATGCGAATCTGCAGCCATACTACGGGCAGCCAGCAAGCGCCCGCCAGAATATACAGGGCCAGGCTGATGCTGGTCCAGGGTGTATTCAACGGCAGCCCCAGGAGATACAGCAGCCCCAGTCCGCTCAGGGGTTGAATGATGATGGCGGGAGTGGTGAACATCCAGTCGGCCAGCACCACATGCCGGTTGGTGGTGGCGATATGCGCCAGATCGCCGCTGCGATCCGCCATCCATTTGTAGAATGCGCTGCCCAGTCCGGTGCCGAACAGCAATACCATGCTCAGAATATGCAGGTATTTCAGGGCCAGATAGGTCACAGGGCTTTCTCTGCGCTCAGCGGCGGCCGTCCGAGAAACTCCACCAGAGGTTGCACGTCGGCCGTGTTGCCTTTTTGCAGCATGCGCAGGTTGTCCGGGTGCAGCAGGGGTATGAGATAACGCCCGACCCGGGCCATGGCTACGATCGGGCCGAAAGGAATGGACAGAATGCGGGCGGGCGGCTTGCCTTCTTTTTGCCGTATGAGGTTCAGCCATTCGGCGAAGGTCAGCGGCTCAGGGCCTACCACATCCAGGGTTATCCCCGTGGTTTCCGTCTGCAGGCATTGCAGCACCGTTGCCACCACATCGCTTACATGTACGGGTTGAACCATTTGTTTGCCACCGCCGGCCAGGGGCAGCAGGGGGAAGGATGCCATGCGCCGAAACATGGCCAGGCTCGCGCCGCCAGGGCCATATACCAGGGAAGGGCGCAGCACGAACCAGTCCAGGGGAAGTTTCCGCAGTGCGTCATCCGCAGCTTTTTTGCTCAACTGGTAGGGAGTAAAGGCCTGTTCATCCGCCCCCAGGGCGGAAATCTGCACTACCAGATTTACCCCGCTTTTGCTGCAGGCGGAAAAGAGGGTTTCCGGAGCCAGCCGGTGCAGTATCTCGAAAGTTTGTCCCGAGGTTTCTGCGATGATGCCTACGGCGTTGATCACGGCGTCGATGTTTTTCAGATGAGGCAGCCAGTCGTCCTCTTTCAGCATATGCTTGAAGTCGATGCCGTGATGGCGGTCGGCGGGGATGACTTCGTGTCCGGCTGCCGCCAGCGCCTGCTGAATATGGCCGCCGATAAAGCCGCTTGCGCCCGTCAATAGTATTTTCATGATTTCGCTTCTCCTCAGCATGTGTTGGTGAGGCCAGAATAGGGAAGTAAGGGGAGAAAAGCTTCCGGTTTGATAGATCAGGAACAGTTTATTCACCCGGCGGCAATATATGGGCGCCTCTCATTCTGTCTGAGCAGATTTGTGCATGAGGGCAGGAGAACAAGGCGAAGATCGCAGAAAATGTCCCAGGGCAGCTTCTCTTGCGCAAGCGCAATTCACCTTGTAGCAGGCGATTGGCAAGATTTTCAAAGCTGCCGCTCCCGGCTTGCGCTATGCGCCGTCATGAACCCACGGATTCAGGATACACTGTTGCCGGGTCAATATTGGTGCGGAAAGATCATTCGGGAGCCGGTTTTTTATGAAGTTTGCGGTACTTGCCCGGCGTCATGCCGGTAATTTCACGAAAGGCGTCGTAGAAATTCGATTGAGAGGAGAAACCTACGCTCATGCCTACG
>JALWMK010000099.1 GCA_027083925.1 Sedimenticola sp.
GTGGTTTTTCCCTGGATCTTCTTGTTCAGCTTGCCCAAACAGCCTCAAGCCAGTGAACAACAATGCCTTTCGGCTGTTAGAACAAGCTGAACAAGAATCTCTGTGCAATTTCCAGGCTAGCGCTCCCAAGACCAGTTGATCAGACCGCTCAAAAGAAACATGCCGAGAAACTGGCCAAATTCCTGGCTAAACTGGTAAGGCTGGAACTCACCCGGTTTGGTCACATTCATATCTTCCTGAGTTACCATCTCACCGGTATTGGGGTTTATCCATCCTTCACCGCTGGCATTTTCCTTGACCACGAAACCATCGGTAACCGCCCAATCCAGCACCCGACCACCATGATCACTCTGCTGAATCTGCAGATCACCCAGCTCGTTCTGACTCAAACCCGTGATCTGGATCGCCTTGTCGCCCTTGGTTATGGTGATATCGTTTGCCACATACATGTCATCATTGCCCTTCCATTTTTCAGTATCAATGGTAATCTTGGTGCCATCTTCCAACTGGAATGTGGTTTTACCCCAAAAATCAACGTCGGTCTTTCCGTCACCGTTCCAATCGACATGCGGATCACCCCATATATTGGTTTCCTCACCGTTGTTCTTGTTGCGAACAATAATTTGAGAACGACTCTCATTCAGCTCCAGTTCGTAATTGTCACCCAGATCGATGGTTGCCTTGCCATCATCCGACTGACACACCGTCCATTCTTCCGAACGGGATTCTGGCTGGCAGCATGATGATGGTTTGGAGCCGCAACCCGGCGTCGATATCGGCGGTATACAACCTCCAGGAAAAACGCTACAACCAATCTTGAAGATACTGGGCAGGTAAAAATTGGCATTGACATTGACTGCGGCGTTTAAATTTATGTTACTGACCATAGGAAAACCGAAGATAGAAGACATTGTATTTACCCCTGTGTTGTACCATTATTTGTGCAGTTGTCACTAAATCACAAAGCACAGGGGACAGATAGCTGGGAATTGCCCCATCAGCAATAACCCTAGCTAGGGAAACCACCTAGCCCACCACGATAAACAAGCAGAGGAAGCACAGAGTAAACTTTTCAATACGAAAACAGTCAAATTTTTTCAAGGAAAATAAACTGCTACATTACGGAGTCGACTATGAAAACATCCGCCAACGCTATTGTTACTATCACCATATCCCTGCTCATGTTCTTGCCTGTTGAATCAACTCGGGCAGGCATAACCCCGGAAAATCTGCCGAGTATGGACAACCTCTCTGCACTCCTCGCAGATACCAGCAAAAAGGACGTACAGCAGGAAATCCGGAAAAACAAGGGACGGATCACATCAAACTTGCCCATCAAGAATGATAGCCTCCGGGGAACGACTGCTAAGGAGATCGCCAACCTTCTCAGTGGCGGTGACCAAAACCAGGAAATCCAGATGAAAAAGGCAATCATGGCCGATCGAGAGGCTTTTGAACAGTTGTTGATGAAACATGGTTTTGATACTAAAGATATGGGTGTGGCTTTCGCAGTTTCTTTCATCACACTTTGGGAACTTGCCTCCTATAAAGAGTTGCCGCTGGAAGGCTCGCTCGGCGCCGGCAAGTTTCTGGTCTACACCATGAAAGAGATAAAGCCCAGCTATGATGCCCTACCGATAGAGGAGAGGGAGCAGGGTTACGATTGGCTGATGACCACGCCTGTCGCCTTTGCCTCGCTGATCAAGGGTTTTGAAAAAGCCGGCCGCAATCAGGAAGCCGAACAACTCCGAAAAAAATCTGCGGCCTTGTTCAAGAAACTCTTCAGGATGCCGCACGACACCATCATAATTACCGCTCAAGGCGAAATCAGCGTCGATACCGACAGACTCCTTGAAAACGGCGCCACTCATGATTCGGGAAGCACCGACATACTCATTGATCAGGCGCTAAAAGCCGGATCGGACGACCAGTAACCACCTTCGGGAACCGGCTATTTTCCCACAAATCTTTCAGCCCGGCAGGAAGAGCGCAATCAAGGCGTCAGGCTTGTTGGTATTGCTATGCCTGCCGTTGACAGTCCAGGGAGCAAAGACGTCTTCAACCCAACTGCTAAAGGAAGCTCTCGGCACCTTGCTGCCCCTGACTGCATTCGTCGAGGTAAGCTGGCAATTCTGTAGCGAATATACACCGCAAAACAAGGAAACGCTTGCCAGTGCAATACGAGATTGGAGGCTGACCAACGGCATATCTGTCATCGATGACCTTGTTACCGCCGGTTCGACATCAAGCAACGATTTGGCGGTTGCCTACAGCAAGATGCGTAACACCCAGGGACTCAAGCTTTATCGGAAAATTAGTGCTGAAGAAGCCCCAAGCTGGTGTGAACGGCTGCCAAAACTGCTCGTCACACCCGAATGGCAGGTGGGAACACGGAATGCCAGCGGTTTGTCGCAATTGCATGCATTCGCCACCCGTTTGCATAAACAGAAACCATTACCAGCTGCCCTCCGGCTTCCTTCCCTTCTTGTGCCAAGCAACAAGCAACTGCGTCTGGCGCGCATCGATCCCAAACAGCAACCCATCCCCGATGCCTTCCACTGTTACCGCGAAAAGGCGGGGCGGAGCTATCTTTGGCCGGACATGATCATCCAGATAAGGAATAAAAATGAGTACCGCAGTTCATTTGGTCACGGTCGCTACCAAATGGAAAAAAAGAAAAATTCAACTACCATCGAATGGCTCGATGGGCCATTCAAAAAGAAAAAAAGCCATCTCAAATATGACCGATTCGGCCAGCGCTTCAGCCTGAGCACCAGTATTGCTGACCAATTCTACGAATTCCACTGTTTCCAGCGCGGCGCCAGCGACCGGCATGCTCAACAGAGTTACCGACTCAGAGACCCCCAACCGGGCAGCTACCAATGCCGTGACCTGGGAAGTGGAATACAGCAAGAACTGGAATTGTCCAGTGATCAAGGCTACACACTTGGCAATCACAAAGGCAGCTACCGCGTAGAAGATATCATCGGTCGTTCCGGCGTTTCTTCATCAAAGATTATATGGTTAAGCGGCCCTCTTGCAGAGGAGAAAAAAAATTCAAGCTCACGTTATTCAGAAGAAGAAGGCACAGGCCTGCGTTCTTTGCGTATCAGTACGACCAAAAGCAGATTCGTGATGGGAACCGGCGGAAGCTCCAGCAAACTGACTGCTGTCTGTACTGCAAAGGGCGAACCGGTACACTTTGAAAAATATGGTAAACACAAGGCTCCACCTCCGCCCGAAAAGGCCGGCGGGCTGGACGGGTTTTACTACACCATGGAAGACCGCTTTAGCTATTGGAATCAGGAGAGCGCAGATGCGCCCCGCTACTATCGATTCTTCAGCAAAGGGTATCTGTTCGAAGGCGAACCCGATGGCGACCCCGGCAATATCGATTGTAGCCGGACCCTGCCCAACGGTGCGCCACTGTGCAGCCTCTACTTTCTCGGCAAGGAAAGGATACGCATCGGCGACAAAGAGCCGCTGGCCTTCAGGCGAGAAGGAAAGTCCCTCCAGATCGGTGAAAAGAAGTACCTGCCCGTACCCAAGAACGCCCGCGAACAACTTGACGGACGATTCAGCCACTCAAAGTTCAGTCAGTGGGGCACTATGGACTGGGGAGGGAGCGACTTCCAG
>JALWMK010000100.1 GCA_027083925.1 Sedimenticola sp.
TAAGGGCACCTCTATTAATTCTGTTTGAGCAGATTCGTGCATGAGGGCAGTGAGAACAAGGCGAAGATCGCAGCAAATACCCCAGGGCACCTTCTCTTGCGCAAGCGCAATTCACCTTGTAGCAGGCGATTTGCAAGATTTTCAAAGCTTCCGCTCCCAGCTTACGCCCCTCACCTACCTCCCTGTAGGCGACGAAGTTATCGCTGCCCTCATGTGCGTAGATGCCAATCATGAATTAATAGAGGTGCCCTTCAATCACCCAATACAATACATTGGGTTATGCGTATATTATAAAAACACAAAGTGTTACCAAGCCTCGCGCTGTGGTTTTTCCCTGGATCTTCTTGTCCCGCTTGCCCAAACAGCCTCAAGCCATTGAACAACAATGCCTTTCGGCTGTTAGAACAAGCTGAACCAGAATCTCTCAGGGAAAATTCCACATCCTGGTGCAATTTCCGGGTTAGGGCAGCACACCAATGGTCAGTCCGGCAGACGTTCGATATTCAGCAAACGCACCTTGCGGCTGTCCGCCCGCACCACGGTGAAGCGAAAATCGCCGATTTCGGCAATTTCTCCACGCTGGGGGAGGTGTCCCAGGGCGTTGACCACCATGCCCCCGATGGTGTCATAATCGCCATCATCAAACCCGGTGCCGAAGAACTCGTTGAAATCCTCGATGGTGGTATGGGCCTTGGCGGTGTACAGATCCTTGCCCCGCTTGAGTATGTATGCGCCTTCGTCGAAATCATACTCATCCTCGATTTCCCCGACGATTTGCTCCAGTACGTCTTCGATGGTGATCAGCCCGGCGGCACCGCCATATTCATCGATGACGATGGCCATGTGGTTGCGGCTGAGGCGAAATTCCTTGAGCAGGACATTCAGGCGCTTGCTCTGTGGTACGAACACGGCGGAGCGTAATACATCGCGCATGTTGAATGTGGGGCTGTCTTGTCCACAGTATTGCAGCAGATCCTTGGCCAGGAGGATGCCTACCACTTCGCTGCGATCATCACCGATGACGGGGAAACGGGAATGCGTGGACTCGATGATGACAGGCATCAGTTCTTCCACGGATTTGTCTCTTTCCACCACTACCATGCGCGCTCGGGGGATCATGATATCGCGCACCCGCAGTTCGGAAACCTGAAGCACCGCCTCCATCATGGAAAGTGCTTCTCCGTCCATCAAATGGCGGGTGCGCGCCTGTTTGAGAACCTGCACCAGCTGTTCACGATTTTCCGGCTCGGCCTGCAGCAGCGGCTTGAGCACCCGGCTGAGAAACCGGCGCAGTGATGAGAATTTTGAAGGGCTGTTATCGTTCATTGTCTCTCGTTATAGGGATCAGGAATGCCCATGCCATGCAGCAATTCCTGTTCCAGGGATTCCATGTGGTCTGCATCTTCTTCGGTCGCATGGTCATGACCCCGCAGATGCAGGATGCCATGCACGACCATATGAGCCCAATGATGCTCCAGGGGCTTGCCCTGCGTCCTGGCTTCTGCAGAGACCACGCCAGCGCATATTACCAGGTCGCCAATATGCTTCACCGGTACCCCGGGGGGCGCCTCAAAAGGAAAGGAAAGGACGTTGGTGGGCTTGTCCCTGCCCCGGTACCTGTTATTGAGTCGGCGGCTTTCTTCTTCATCCACGATGCGGATGACAACTTCGGCATTTGCTGCATTCGGTCCTAGCGCAGTCCGCACCCATTGCTGAAGACTTTCCTCTGCGGGCAAGCTCTTTTTTCTGCTTGCAACCTGGATTACCAACCTCGGACTCATTCTTCACGGTTCTCATGGTGGTCGTAAGCCCGCACCACTTTTTGCACCAGGGGGTGACGCACCACATCCCTGGCGTTGAAGAAGGTAAAACTGATGCCTTCTACCTTGGCGAGGATTTCCGTGGCCTGGCGCAGGCCGGACTGCTGGTGCCGCGGCAGATCCACCTGGGTTACATCGCCAGTGATCACTGCGGTGGAGCCGAAGCCGATGCGGGTGAGGAGCATTTTCATCTGCTCCGGGGTGGTGTTCTGGGCTTCATCGAGAATAATGAAAGATTCATTCAAGGTGCGCCCGCGCATATAGGCCAGGGGGGCAATCTCGATCACATTGCGCTCCACCAGCTTGTGCACTCGTTCGAAGCCCAGCATTTCATACAGGGCATCGTACAATGGGCGCAGGTAGGGATCGATCTTCTGCGCCATATCACCTGGCAGAAAGCCCAGACGCTCGCCGGCCTCCACCGCCGGGCGCACCAGCATGATGCGGCGAACCTTGTCGCGCTCCAGGGCCTCCACCGCACAGGCCACGGCCAGGTAGGTCTTGCCCGTACCTGCCGGTCCCACGCCAAAATTGATGTCATGGCGCATAATCCGGTGCAGATATTCCTTCTGGTGAGGGCCGCGCCCCCGTACCAGGCCGCGCTTGGTCTTGATCACCACCTCGGGCAGATCAGGTTCGGCGGGCAGCAGCAGTTTTTCGATGCCGGATTCCTGCAGGTAGAGGTGCACGGTGGCTGGGGTAAGCACTTCATTTTCAGTGGCCAGGTACAGCTTCTGCAACAGCTCCGCTCCGGCCTGCACCGCTTCGTGCGTACCGATCAGGCGAAAGCTGTTGCCACGGTTGTTGATCTCGATGCCCAGGCGTACTTCCAGCTGCCGCACGTGTTCATCCAGCTGGCCGCAGACGTTGCGCAGGCGTTCGTTGTTTGCAGGCTCCAGAATGAGATCCAGAGATTCAGGGTGGTCAGGTGACAGGGCGGTTGTCATACAGTCTTCAGGCGATGGCCGCAGTAGCGGCCTCGTCCGGCAATTCTCCGCGTAATGAGTTGGGCAGGGCGCCCGTGATGCGCACACCCACAAACTGCCCAATCAGTGACTTCGGCCCGGCAAAATTCACCACCCGGTTGTTTTCCGTGCGTCCCGCCAGTTCGCTGGTGTTTTTGCGTGCATGGCGTTCCACCAGCACCAGCTGCACCGTGCCCACCATCTGGCGGCTGATGCGCTGGGCGTTGCTATTGATGGCCTGCTGCAGTTGCTGCAATCGTGCCTGCTTGGTTTCCAGGGGCACATCATCGGCCAGATCTGCCGCAGGGGTGCCAGGGCGGCGACTGTAGATGAAGCTGAAGGACTGGTCGAAGCCAAGCTCGTCGATGAGCGCCATGGTGTGTGCGAAATCCTCGCCCGTCTCACCGGGAAAGCCGATGATGAAGTCCGAGGAAATACTGATGTCGGGACGAATTTTGCGCAGATGGTGAATTTTCTGCTTGTATTCGAAGGCGCTGTGGCCGCGCTTCATGGCCATGAGGATGCGGTCGGAACCAGACTGTACCGGCAGGTGCAGGAAACTTGCCAGCTCCGGCACATCGGCATAGACCCCGATCAGGCTGTCTGTAAACTCGACCGGATGAGAGGTGGTGAAGCGAATACGCTCGATACCATCCACTGCCGCCACGAAGCGGATCAGCAATGCCAGGTCGGCAATCTCGCCATCATGCATCTGTCCACGATAGGCGTTGACGTTCTGTCCCAGCAGATTGACCTCGCGCACGCCCTGTGCTGCCAACTGCGCTACCTCGTCAATCACATCATCGAAAGGACGGCTGATTTCGGTGCCGCGGGTATAGGGCA
>JALWMK010000101.1 GCA_027083925.1 Sedimenticola sp.
ACTGGAAGTTTGTTGCTGGCGGCACTGATTCTAGGGGTTATCAATGCATTTATCCGGCCTTTACTGCTGGTGCTTACCTGGCCCATCACCGTTTTTTCATTTGGGCTGTTTGCGTTGCTGATCAACGCCTTCATGCTCCAGCTCACGGCAGAGCTGGTGCCAGGATTCGAAGTCAGAGATTTTGCCAATGCCTTGCTGGGTGCCGTCATGATGGTGTTGCTGGCCATTCTCGGCTTTATCTTCGTGGAATGGCTTTTATTCAACGGGGTGTTCTGGTTTCAGGTGGGGACTGTACGCTCCCCTCTAGGCATATCATTATAAATCCATTGTCGGGCAGTGAAATCTAAATGAACCCTTTGTTGCAACTGAAATCCCTGGGACAGAGTCCTTGGCTGGATTACATTCAACGCGGCATGCTAATCAGCGGAGGATTGAGGAGCCTGATAAAGAATGACGGGATTTGCGGTGTCACCTCAAATCCTTCCATTTTTGCCAAAGCCATATTGAGGCATGATGGCTATGGTGATGCAATAAAGGCGCTGCACCCGATAATCAAAGATGTCGAAGACCTCTATGAACAACTGGTGCTGGAAGATATCCGTATGGCCGCTGATCAGTTGCTGCCAATCTACAAGACATCCGCTACACTGGATGGCTATGTCAGCCTTGAAGTATCACCGGATTTGGCATACGACACCCAGACCACGATCAGCGAAGCACAACGCCTGTGGATCGCCATCAATCGTCCCAATGCAATGATCAAGGTGCCCGCCACACAGCCTGGACTGAATGCCATTCGTGAGTTAACCGCTCGGGGAATCAATGTAAATGCAACTTTGATCTTCAGTCCCCGGCGATACGAACAAATTGCCATTGCGCGGCAGGAAGGTTTGCTGCAACGACTGGAAAACAAAAAGGCAATCGGACATGTGGCATCCGTGGCCAGTTTCTTTGTCAGTCGTATTGAGACCCTTGCAGATACAATGCTGGAAGGGAAAGAAAGCAACTTGCAAGGCAAAGTGGCTGTAGCCACAGCAAAATCAGCCTATCAGATTTTCAGGAAACTACAGCAAGGTTCACAGTGGCAAAAGCTGGCCAGACGGGGCGCACAAGTACAGCGTCTGCTATGGGCCAGCACTTCAACAAAGAATCCTGCTTACTCCGACATTAAATATATCGACGAGCTGGTTGCCGAGCAAACAGTCAACACATTTCCACCATCGACCCTGAAAGCCTACCGTGAACATGGCCGCCCGGAAATACGTATAGAAACAGCACTGGACGAGGCATATGACACTCTTGCTTCTCTGGATAGCTATGGCATCGATTTTGAAGAAATGGCAACGCAATTGGAAAAAGAAGGCGTGAAGAAGTTCCAGGTTTCCTACCAAAAATTACTGGAAGCGCTGGAACAGGCATAGGTCAGCCCATGTCAATCCTTGTCCTCAATGACGGATCATCCAGCCTGAAGTTTGGACTGTATGACTCTACCCGGGAACACCCTCATCGTTTGGCACGAGGCAGCTTCACTGATCTGGATGATGAGCCTGCCTTCAGGGCTTTCGATGACCAAAATCACCCATTGAATAATGAGCACGTCAACGTTGCCAACCAGGAGCAAACAATAACCTGGCTGCTTGAATGGCTTGCGAAAACCCTGCCGGGCAATTCCATTCAGGCTGTTGGCCATCGGGTCGTCCATGGAGGTGCTCTTTTTTCCTCGCCAGTGCATTTGACAGCCACTGTATTAAAGCAACTCTATGCTTTTATTCCACTCGCGCCACTGCACCTTCCACATAACCTGGAGGTTATCCGTACGTTGCAGAGCAAGCAACCTAACTTGCCACAGGTCGCATGTTTCGATACTGCCTTTCATCACAACATGCCATTTATTGAGCAAATGTACGCCCTGCCTCGTCACTGGTTCGATAAAGGCATACGCCGATACGGATTTCATGGCCTCTCTTATGAATACATCGCCAGTGTCCTTCCAGATCACTTGGGTTCCATGGCAGAGGGCAAGGTCATTGTCGCCCATCTTGGTCATGGTGCCAGCTTGTGCGCAATGCACCAACGCCGGTCTGTTGCCACCACAATGGGATTTACCCCTCTGGATGGCATTCCCATGGCAACCCGCCCTGGCAACCTTGACCCAGGCATCATCACCTATCTTATGCGAGAGGAAAAAATTGCAGTAAATGATTTGGATCACATGCTCAACCACGAGTGTGGATTGGCGGGTTTATCCAACAGTAGTGGTGATATGCGCGAACTTCTGGCTGATAGCAAACCAGAGTCCACTGAAGCCATCGATTATTTTGTACATCATACCCATCGCGCCATTGCCTCACTGGCTGGTGCCTTGGGAGGATTGGATGCACTGGTATTTACCGCCGGTATTGGAGAGAATTCCAGCACTATCCGTGAATCCATTTGCAAGGCAACCAATTGGATGGGGGTTGAAATTGACATTGATGCCAACAAACAGCATCAAACCCTGATCAGCCAACCGGACAGCAGGATATCCGTTTGGGTGATTCCAACCAACGAAGAACAAATCATTGCCCAGCATGTCCATTCAGTATTGCGTAGTAAGATTCCATGAAATCAATCCACCACAGAATAATTTCCAGACAATGGCTGGGGCATGTTGTAGATGCCATGATTGGCATATTGCCGGTGATTTTTGCCCTGGCAGATTACGATACCGAACTGTTCCCGGATACGCCGCCCGGTAAACCCTGAAAGGAAAATACCCATGGAAACATCGTCCAGCACCTTCCCTTTGCCCCAGGATGAACTTGAGACAATCCACGCTTGGTGGCGCGCAGCCAACTATCTTGCCGCCGGTCAGATATTCCTTATGGACAATCCGCTGCTGGATGAACCACTCAAGGCCAAGCATATCAAGCCGCGCCGTCTCGGGCACTGGGGCACAACACCAGGACTGAACATGCTGTATGCCCACATGAACCGGATCATCAAACGTGAAGATCTGAATGCCATATTTGTCACCGGCCCCGGACATGGAGGCCCTGCACTGGTCGCCAACACATGGATGGAAGGCAGCTACAGCGAACTTTATCCTGATGTTTCCCAGGACAAGGAAGGCATGAAACATCTGTTCAAACAGTTTTCATTTCCAGGCGGTATTCCCAGTCACTGCGCACCGGAAACTCCCGGCTCCATAAACGAAGGGGGCGAGCTGGGCTATTCCCTGTCACATGCTTTTGGTGCCGTATTCGACAACCCTGATCTGCTTGCTCTGTGCGTAGTCGGCGATGGCGAGGCTGAAACCGGGCCTCTGGCAGCCGCATGGCACGCTAACAAGTTCGCCAATCCAGCACGTGATGGCACAGTGCTGCCCGTTCTGCACCTGAATGGCTACAAGATCGCCAACCCCACTGTGTTGGCACGCATCAAAGAAGATGACCTTGAAAAGCTGTTCCAGGGATATGGCTATCATCCCTATGTGGTGGAAGGCCACGATCCACTCATCATTCATCAGCAACTTGCAGCTACTTTTGACCACATCATTGAAGAGATCAGGGATATTCAGAAAAAAGCCAGGGAAGAAGGGCATCGCA
>JALWMK010000102.1 GCA_027083925.1 Sedimenticola sp.
ATAGCCTGCTACAAGGTGAATTGCGCTTGCGCAAGAGAAGGTGCCCTGGGGCATTTGCTGCGATCTTCGCCTTGTTCTCACTGCCCTCATGCACGAATCTGCTCAAACAGAATTAATAGAGGTGCCCGTAATTTTTGATTCCCTGTCCACAGATTGCTTGGAAATGTACTTGGCAAAGGACACTACACTGCAGCCCGGAAATTTCATGAATTTGCGTGATGATCGCGCAGGAGATTGTTTTCGCAAGGGATTTTGTGAAAGCGTCCCGTATCCGCGATTACGGGCAACGGAAGAAAATGCCTTGTGGAAACAAGAAACAAGCGAGGGCGCGTGCAATTCATGAATTTTCCGGGCTAGAATGTACATATGGAAGCCAGAAAAATCCCCCTGCCGACGCGCTTCAAGGTAAAGATTTCCGCATTGGAAGCAGATCTTGCGTTCTGCGATGCGCTGATCACCTTTGCCGGGCAGATTCCTGAAACTGTGTATCAACGTGCAGAGATCCAGGTGTACAAATCACTGGAAACAGAGCTGAATCGTCGTCTGAAGATTGCACAGAAAGAAGCCCGCGAGCGCTCCCAAAAGCTCACCGCCTGATCACCAGCCATCCCCGAAAATCATGAAATTACTGGCCATTGATACCACTGAAGACAGCTGCTCTGCCGCCCTTTGCATTGATGATGAAATGCTCTGGCGTTTTGAAATTGCACCGCGCAGGCACAGCGAGCTGGTACTGCCCATGGTGGATGAAGTGCTGGCAGAGGCGGGTCTGGCGGTACGGCAATTGGATGCTCTGGCGTTCAGCCGGGGGCCGGGTTCTTTCACCGGGGTAAGGATAGCAACTGGCGTGACCCAGGGGATCGCCTTGGGCGCTGATTTGCCCGTGGTGCCTGTTTCCACCCTTGCTGCTCTGGCACAGGGTGCATGGCGTCTCCGTGGCGCCACCACCGTGCTCAGTGCGCTGGATGCGCGCATGGGGGAAGTGTACTGGGCTTGCTGCCGATTCCTGAATGACAGCATGGTGCTGGATGGAGAGGAGCGGGTAGGCAGGCCGGATCTCGCCATCGAGGCATTGGACGATGCCTGTTGGGGGGCGGGTAGTGGCTGGGCTGTCTATCCCGATCTTTTGTTGCAGTCTACAGGCGTTTCCAGCCAACGTGTCCTCGGTGAGCAGCGCATCCATGCCAGAGATGTTGCCAGTCTGGGGTTGGTGGCCTTGCTTGCCGGGCAAACGGTTGCTGCGGAAGAGGCGCTACCTGTTTATATTCGGGACAACGTGGCGGAAAAGACAGCTCGTCCCTGAAGCTGCCAGCCGTATCTGTCATGACGCTCACATTGACAGGTTTTTTTCCTCATGCTGCCACGGATCCTCAATGGCGCCAATTTGTCTCGCCGTTATCCCGAGTCAAGCCGTTCCAGCAATGCCTGAACCAGTTGTTTGATCCGCGTTTCGTCCTCCAGCGGCTGGTCATTCCCGTCGGTAAGCGTAAACATGTCGTCCGCCATGGCTCCCAGGGTAGTGATTTTTGCATTCAGGAGGCGTAGTCCCTGTTCTGCCAGCACCCAGGCGATAAGGGAGAGCAGGCCCGGACGATCCATACTTTTGATGTGCAGCATGGTGTGACGGTTGTGCAGATCCTGGCTGATGCTGATTTCACTCTTACTGGAAAACTGTTGCAGGCGACGGGGCAGGGCGCGTGCCTTGGGTGCTGTAGTACTGGTTTCCTGCAGGCTGGCTTCCAGAAAACCCTGAATGTCGTGGATGCGCTCCGGCGTCATATGCTGGCCATCCACTTCCAGCACAAAAAAGCTGTTGAGGGCAATCTGGCTGTCTGTAGTCTGAATGCGCGCCTCGAGTATATTCAGGTGAAACTGGTCAATCAGCGCCGTGCATTGGGCAAAAAGACTCTTGCGGTCGTTTTGCACAATGAAAATCTCGTCGCAGCCGCGGCTGACGGATTTGCGCAGGGCAACCAGCGGTTGGCTGAAATCGGTTCCCGACAGGATTTTGCTGCCGTGCCAGGCAATCTCCTCCGGCTCATTTTGCAGAAAATATTCCAGGCTGAGCTCCATCCACAGGCGGTTGATGTGCTGGCTGTCATAACCCTGGTCGATCAGCAGGCGCCGTGCTTCGGTCTGTTTTGCCTGAATCAGTTCATCCTGTCCCAGGGGTGACTCCAGGCCTCTTGTCAGGGTTTGCCGAGTGCTGTGATAGAGGCGGTTGAGCAGCGAGGATTTCCAGGATGTCCAGCGTTTGGGGTTGGTGGCGCGGATATCGGCTACGGTCAACAGGAACAGGTAATCCAGGCGGGAGCGATCCCCGACCAGGCTTGCAAAATTCTGTACCACCAGCGGATCCTCAATGTCCTGGCGCTGGGCGGTCTTGGACAGGAGCAAATGGCTGCGCACGATCCACGCCACCATTTCGGTATCGTAGTCAGACAGATCGTGCAGCTTGCAAAAAGCCTTTGCATCTTCTGCGCCGAGAATGGCATGGTCGCCCCCGCGGCCCTTGGCGATATCGTGAAACAGCCCGGCAATGTAGAGCAGTTCCGGCTTGATCAGCTGCTTGGACACGCGTGAACACAGGGGGAATTCCGCCTCGAACTCCGGCACCGAAAAGCGCCGTAAATTGCGCAGCAGCATCAGGGTGTGCTCATCCACGGTATAGACATGAAAAAGATCGAACTGCATGCGCCCGGTGATATTGGCAAATGCCGGGATGTAGGCGGCGAGAACGCCATAGCGGTGCATGCGGCGCAGGACGAAGGTAATGCCCCTGGGCTGGCGCAGGATTTCCAGAAACAGGCTGCGGGCACGAATATCCTTGCGGTAGCGGTCGTCGATCAGATGCAAGTGAGCCCGTACCAGGCGAATGGTGCTGGCGCGTACGCCTTTCAGTTCCGGATGCTCTTGCAGGATCAGGAACAGTTCCAGGATGGCAATGGGATAGCGGGCAAAAATGGCGTTGTTGCGCACTTCCAGGTAGCCGTTGCAGGACTGAAACCGGTTGTTGATCCAGATTGTGGTGCAAGCTGTATTTTTGTACAGAATGGCTTCCTGAAACAGCTGCAGCAGCATTTCATTCAGGCGGTTCAGCTCCATTACCGTACGGTAGTAATCCTGCATGAGTTGTTCCACTGCCAGATTGCTGTCGGCGTCACAGTAGCCAAACTGACGGGCGATGCTGCGCTGGTGCTCGAACAGCAGACGGTCATCATGGCGCCCCGTCAGCAAGTGCAGGGCAAAGCGGATCTTCCATAATTTGAACTGGCCGTCTTTCAGGGCGTGATATTCCGTATCGGTGAGGAATCCCTGATGCAGCAGTTCGGACAGGCGTTCTGCATGGAAATGGCGCTTTACCACCCAGCCGATCATCTGGATGTCGCGCAGGCCGCCAGGATTGGATTTGATGTTGGGTTCCAGGTTGTAGGCGGTATCGCCAAAGCGGGCGTGTCTGGCTTTTTGTTCCGCCCATTTTGCGGAGAAAAAAGCGTCACTGGGCCAGATTTTGTCAGAGGCCGTGGCTTTTTTCATTTCCTGAAAAAGCGTTTTATTCCCGGCCAGATAGCGGGATTCCATCAGATTGGTGACGATGGTCACATCTGCGATGGCCGCCTCCACACATTGCTCCAGGGTGCGTACGCTGTGGCCGATTTCCAGCCCCATGTCCCAGAGAAAGGTGATCAGCTGCTCGATGCTCTCTGCCTGTTCTCCCTCCGGGACATGGTCAACCAGAATGAGCACATCCACATCCGAGGCCGGGTGGAGTTCACCACGACCGTAGCCACCCACGGCTATCAGGCTGGCGTTGTCATCGGAGGAAAGAAAATGGCGCCACGCTCGCAGCAGCATCTGATCCACAAAATCCGAGCGGGCGTGTACCAGGTCTTCTACAGAGTCACCAGCATGGAATCGGTCGGCCAGAACGGTTTTGCTGCGGGCGATAGTGTCACGAAATGTGACCAGCGGGTCTACAGCCCGGGGCAGTTCCTGATCCAGTTCCGGAATGAGCGATGTAGGCATTACCGGTCAACCTGCTCTTCTTTTCGCAGGGTAAGGACATCATGGCCAGTTTCCGTAACCAGGACGGTGTGTTCCCATTGGGCGGAAAGCTTGCGGTCACGGGTAACCACGGTCCAGCCATCGCCCAGTTGTTTCACCTCTTTTTTTCCGGCGTTGACCATCGGTTCGATGGTAAAGATCATGCCGGGCTGCATTTGGGCGCCGGTGCCCGGCTTGCCGAAATGCAATACCTGTGGCTCCTCATGAAACCCTTGGCCAATGCCGTGGCCACAGTATTCCCGCACCACGGAATAGTGCTGGCTTTCCACAAAACGCTGAATGGCATGACCGATATCGCCAAAATGTGCCCCTGGCCTGACCATTGCAATGCCTTTCCACATGGCCTGTTGAGTGATGTCGCACAAGCGGCTGGCCAGAATGCCGGGCTTGCCCACGCAGAACATTTTGCTGGTGTCGCCATGCCAGCCGTCCTTGATCACAGTGATGTCAATATTGATAATATCGCCAGTTTTCAACACCTTGTCACTGGGTATGCCATGACAGACCTGGTGATTGACTGAAGTACAGATGGATTTCGGGAAGCCGTGATAATCCAGTGGAGCCGGGATCGCTTTTTGCTCATTGACGATGTAATCATGGCAGATCTGATCCAGCTCGTCGGTACTGATTCCCGGTTTTACATGAGGCGCGATCATTTCCAGCACGTCGGCGGCGAGGCGCCCTGCAAGGCGCATTTTCTGGATTTCTTCGGGGGTTTTTATGATTATGGGCATCCTGTTACCTGGTAATAATGTGCTGGAATTTGTCGGATCAAGCCGATTATGGTATAAAACGCGCCGCCAAACGGCAAATACACACGCATTCTCACATTTTACGCATATCTATGGGTGCTCCTGAAAAATGGGGTTTAGTGTGCCAGAGTTTGCGGAGGCTTAACCCTAGTTAATTGAGGCTTAATCATGAGTAACGTATCTATGCGCCAGATGCTGGAAGCTGGTGTGCACTTCGGGCATCAGACCCGCTACTGGAATCCGAAGATGGCTCCCCATATCTTCGGCCAGCGTAACAAGATTCATATCGTCAATCTGGAGAAAACCCTTCCCCTGTACAACGACGCCATGAATTTCATCGGGAAGCTGGCATCCAATGGCGGTCGCGTGCTGTTCGTCGGCACCAAGCGCGCCGCCAGCAATGTCATCAAGGAAGAAGCAGAGCGCTGTGGCATGCCTTATGTCAATCATCGCTGGCTGGGCGGTATGCTCACCAACTACAAGACCATCAAGTTATCCATCAATCGCCTGAAAGAGTTGGAGGCGATGTCTGCAGACGGATCCATGGACCAGAAATTCAACAAGAAGGAAGCCCTTGGCCTGACGCGCCAGCTGGAGAAGCTGGAAAGAAGCGTTGGCGGTATCAAGAACATGCGCGGAATTCCCGATGCCATGTTTGTTGTCGATACCGGGCATGAAAATATTGCAGTTGCGGAAGCGCGCAAGCTGGGTATCCCTGTTGTCGGCGTGGTGGATACCAACAATGACCCGGAGCTGGTGGACTATGTGATCCCCGGCAACGACGACGCCATTCGTGCCATTCAGCTGTATGTGCAGGGCGCATCTGCGGCAATTCTGGAGGGTCGTGCAGTTGCTGCCCAGTCTGTTGCTGCCGAAGTTGCTCCGGAAGCAGAAGCGGAGCCAAAAACAGAAGCTTCCAAAAGCTGAAAAAGAGATCGAGTTATCCCCTGTCCGTCAACACAGGGCAGGGGAATCTTGTTTTTTGTGCATGCAACGCTACGCATGCACTCAAGTTATATTGATAGTGAGGAACACCATGGCAATAACCGCAGCTTTGGTAAAAGAACTGCGCGAGCGCACTGGCGCTGGCATGATGGAATGCAAGAAAGCATTGGTGGAAACCGATGGTGATATTGAGCTGGCAATCGAAAACATGCGCAAATCTGGCCAGGCAAAAGCGGCCAAGAAGGCTGGCCGGATCGCTGCCGAGGGCGTAATTGTCATTCAGGCCAGTGAAGATGGTAAAAAAGTGGCGATGGCGGAGATCAATTGTGAAACCGACTTCGTGGCCAAGGATGACAATTTCCTGTCTTTTGCCAATGCCGTTGCTGAAAGGGTATTGAACAGTGATGTGGCCGATGTAGAGGCGCTGAAAGCATTGCCCCTGCATGAAGGTGAGGATACCACCGTTGAAGAGACCCGTCAGGCGCTGGTATCAAAGATCGGCGAGAATATGAATGTGCGCCGCTTCGTGCGCCTGGAAAGCGATGGCCACATCGCCAGCTATCGCCACGGCGTGCGTATTGGCGTACTGGTGGATCTGACCGGAGGCGATGCTGATCTGGGGCGTGACCTGGCCATGCATGTTGCCGCGAGCGCCCCGGTGTGCGTGGAAGAAAAAGACGTACCTGATGCACTGCTGGAAAAAGAAAAGGAGATCATCGAGGCCCAGGCAAGGGAAAGCGGCAAGCCGGACAATATCATCGAAAAAATGGTGGAAGGCCGCATTCGCAAATACCTGTCTGAAATCACGCTTACCGGCCAGGCTTTCATCAAGGATCCTGACGCCACAGTAGGCAAGTTGCTGGATTCCGCCAATGCCAGCGTCAACCGGTTTGTGCGTTT
Organism: Sedimenticola sp.; assembly: GCA_027083925.1. GTDB lineage: Bacteria > Pseudomonadota > Gammaproteobacteria > Chromatiales > Chromatiaceae > Thiolapillus. The sequence continues at coordinate 6,663 of JALWMK010000102.1, forward strand.
TGAAGTGGGTGAAGGTATCGAGAAAAAGCAGGAAAACTTTGCTGATGAGGTCATGGCGCAGGTTCGCGGCGAGTGATTGTCTGCCCGGCCCGAATTGTTCGGGTCTCCAGTTCGGAAAAAGGCGTGGACTCTTCCACGCCTTTTTTTTGCTACACAATATGCATGGCTGTTGATACTATTCGTGTCCTGAAATTCCATCCGTGCCCGTTCCTGTTTTTTATGTTGGAGAGAAATCACAACCATGCCTGATGGTGAGCGAACAACTCGCAGAGTGCTGTTGAAACTCAGCGGCGAAGCCCTGATGGGAAAAGGGGATTTCGGTATTGATCCCACAGTGATGAAGCGGCTGGCGAAAGAGATCGCTGATCTGTCACGGGCGGGTTATGAGCTGGCGCTGGTTCTCGGCGGAGGAAATATTTTTCGCGGTGCCGGGCTGGCGGGAGGCGGTATGGACCGGGTTACCGGCGACCATATGGGAATGCTGGCGACGGTGATCAACTCCCTGGCCATGGGCGATGCCCTGCGTCAGGCGGGGGTGGATGCCCGGGTTCTTTCCTCGCTGGACATGTCCCAGGTTTGCGAACCCTATGCCTGCTACCGCGCCCTGGAGCATTTGCGTAATGGCCGTGTGACTATTCTTTCCGCTGGCACAGGCAATCCGTTTTTCACTACCGATTCCGCCGCCAGCTTGCGGGCGATCGAAATCAAGGCGGATTTGCTGGTTAAGGCAACCAAGGTGGACGGTGTGTATTCTGCTGATCCGATGAAAGATGCTGATGCAGTATTCTATTCCCGCCTTACCTATGAAAAGGCGCTGGCGGAGAAACTGGGGGTGATGGATGCCACGGCGCTGATATTGTGTCAGGATCACGATCTGCCTTTGCGAGTCATGAACATCAACCAGGAGGGTGCCTTGGCGCGCCTGCTGTCTGGTGAGGATATTGGAACACTGGTTAGCACCGGAGAAAACCCATGATAGACGACATTAAACAGGATGCAGCTGGCCGTATGGACAAAACCGTCAAGGCGCTGCAGGATTCGCTGGCTAAAATTCGCACGGGCCGCGCTCATCCCAGTTTGCTGGATCACCTTACGGTTTCCTACTATGGTGCTGATACGCCCCTGAAACAAGTAGCGAACGTGAATGTGGAGGATGCGCGCACCCTGACCATACAGCCCTTTGAGCAATCCATGGTGAAAGCAGTGGAAAAGGCCATCATGGAATCCGATCTTGGGCTAAACCCCAATACTGCCGGTACGGTGATTCGTGTGCCCATGCCGCCGTTGACGGAAGAGCGTCGCCGGGATCTGACCCGGGTTGTACGCCAGGAAGGGGAGCATGCAAAGGTGGCGGTGCGTAATGTGCGACGCGACGCCAATACCGATCTCAAAGACCTGGTAAAGGAAAAACTCATTACCGAAGATGATGAACGCCGGGGACAGGAAATCATTCAGAAGCTCACCGATCAACATGTAAAGGAAATCGATGAACTGCTGGAAGGCAAGGAAGAGGACTTGATGGCCGTCTGAATTGCCACTGACAGCCCCCAGCAGACTTCTTTGTGGACAGGATACCGAAACATGTCGCCATTATCATGGATGGTAACGGGCGTTGGGCAAAGCAACAGGGAAAGGCTCGCCATGCGGGACATCGCGCCGGGGTGGAAACTGTGCGCAGCGTCATCGAGGTCTGCGGCCAGCACGGGGTCAAGGTACTCACGCTGTTCGCATTCTCCAGCGAAAACTGGCAGCGACCAAAAACCGAGGTAAAAATGCTCATGGAGCTGTTTTTTACCGCTCTGAATCGGGAAATCAAGCGCATGCACAAACGCAATGTCCGCTTGCGCATCATTGGCGATATCAGTGCTTTTTCAGACAAGTTGCAGCAGCTGATCCGTGAAAGCGAGAACATCACTGCTGCGAATGATGGTTTGCTGCTGCAGGTAGCCGCAAACTATGGTGGCCGTTGGGATATTACCCAGGCTGCCCGCAAGCTGGCTGGTCGGGTTGAAAGCAATGAATTGCATCCTGATCAAATTACCGAATCCGAGCTGGCGCAATGCCTGTCCTGTGCTGATGTGCCTGATCCTGACCTGTTTATTCGTACGGGTGGGGAAAAGCGTATCAGTAATTTTCTTCTGTGGCAGTGCGCCTATACGGAATTGTACTTTTGTGAAACCCTGTGGCCGGACTTCAGCAAAGACGATTTGCTGGCGGCCTTCCAGGACTATGCCGGGCGCCAGCGCCGGTTTGGCCGTACTGCAGAGCAGATGCAGTAATGCTCAAGGCGCGATTGCTGACAGCATTGGTCCTGGTGCCCCTGGTTATATGGGGAGTACTGGCCTTGCCCAACCAACTGTTCGCCCTGGTGCTGGCTGTTGTCGTGCTGGGTGGCGCCTGGGAGTTGAGCCATCTGTGTGGGCTGCAAAAGCCTTCTGCCCGTTTTCTGCCATTGCTGGTGCTGGTGGTGATATTGCCGATTCTGTATCTCCAGCAAGATGCGCCCTGGACAAGCTGGCTCATTCAGGCTCTGGCTCTTTGGTGGACAGTTGTCCTGCTGGTGCTTTTGTCGGGGAAGTTGAAGCTCGAGGTAAAGGCAGGTCCGCGCCCGCTGTTGTTGTTTACCGGGCTGACTGTTTTGGCCGGCGTATGGCTGGCGATGCTCAGGTTGCACGGCACGATTCCTCATGGTCCCGGGCTGATGATGTTCTTCCTGATTCTTATCTGGGTTGCCGATTCCGGCGCTTATTTTTCCGGGCGAGCGTTTGGCAAACACAAGCTTGCGCCGCATATCAGCCCGGGAAAAACCTGGGAAGGTGTTGCCGGAGCCCTGCTTGGCGGGGTATTTTGCGCCCTGATCCTGGCGTACCTGCAGTGGCTGGACATATCCGTCCCCCTGCTGGTTTTATTGTGTGCAAGTACAGTGATGATTTCTGTGGGGGGGGATCTGTGGGAAAGTGTGCTCAAGCGGGAACGGGGCGTGAAAGACAGCGGAAATCTGCTGCCGGGTCATGGTGGTGTGCTGGATCGCATTGACAGCCAGATTGCCGCCGGTCCGTTTTTCCTGGCGGGATTGCTGTGGCTGGGGGCGCTGAATTGATTGGCGTCAGCATATTGGGTTCTACCGGTTCCATTGGAAAAAGTACCCTGGATGTGCTGGCGCGTCATGCTGGCCGCTATCGGGTGGTAGCCTTGAGTGCAAATACCGATGTGCAGGGCATGTTGCAGCAATGCCTGGATTTTCGGCCGCAGCTGGCGGCCATGGCGGATGCAGACAGTGCCGGCCAGCTTGCAAAGCTGTTGGCGGAGCAAGCGCCGGAAGTCGAAGTGCTGGGCGGAGAAGAAGGTCTGAAAGCCGTGGCCTGTCATGTGGATGCAGCCCAGGTGATGGCAGCCATCGTGGGAGCAGCCGGCCTGCTGCCTGTTCTTGCGGCGGTTGATGCGGGGAAACGCATTTTGCTGGCCAACAAAGAGGCTTTGGTGGTTGCCGGTGGCTTGTTCATGGAGGCTGTGCGCAAGAACAAGGTACGGGTGCTCCCCATCGATAGTGAACACAACGCCGTATTTCAATGCCTGCCGGCAGATGATTTCCGGGGACTGGAAGAGAAGGGGGTCAGGCGCATTCTGCTGACCGCCTCTGGCGGCCCTTTTCGTTGCCTGGACGCAAATCAGTTGCAACAGGTCACGCCGGAACAGGCCTGCGCCCATCCCAACTGGGATATGGGGCGCAAGATTTCTGTGGATTCGGCCACGATGATGAACAAGGGGCTGGAGGTGATCGAGGCCCATTGGCTGTTTGGCGCCGCCGCGGACAGAATCCAGGTGGTTGTCCATCCCCAGAGCGTCATTCACTCCATGGTGGAATATGTAGATGGCTCGGTGTTGGCGCAACTGGGCAATCCCGATATGCGCACTCCCATTGCCCATGCTCTGGCATGGCCGGAACGCATTGCCTCTGGCGTGGACAGTCTGGATCTATTCCAGTTGGCGCATCTGGATTTCGAGCCGCCTGACCTGCAGCGTTTTCCCTGTCTTGCGCTTGCCTTTCGGGCGATTGAGGAAGGGGGAAGCATGCCGGCAATTCTGAATGCGGCAAATGAGGTGGCAGTGGCGGCCTTCCTGCGAGGCAGAACAGGCTTTTTGCAGATTTCACAGATTATCGAAGAAACCATGAACAGGCTGCAGCCAGCACCCGCTGATAACCTGGACATACTGTTGCAGGTGGATCGCCATGCGCGGGAAATCGCGGAACGATTGGTGCAGGAAGGAGTCACAAAGGCATGCTAGAGACAGTCGCCAACAGCCTATTCGGCTTTATTCTTGCCATTGGGATTCTGGTGACGGTGCATGAGTTCGGGCATTTCTGGGTGGCGCGCAAACTTGGCATCAGGGTGCTGCGTTTTTCCGTTGGTTTTGGCAAGCCGCTGTTTAGCTGGCGTCGAAAAAACGATGACACCGAGTATGTACTGGCGGCCATTCCCCTGGGTGGTTATGTAAAGATGCTGGATGAACGTGAAGCCGAGGTTCCCGAAGCCGATGCGAAGTACGCATTCAATCGTCAGCCGCTGTGGGTGCGAACGGCGGTGGTGCTTGCCGGCCCGGTATTCAACCTGGTTTTCGCAGTGCTGCTTTTCTGGGTGGTGCTGGTTGTGGGGGAAAGCGGTCTGCGCCCCATTGTAGGAGAAGTCAGTGCTGGCTCCCCCGCAGCTATAGTGGGGTTTTCTCCCGGTGAGGAAATCTTGCGTATCAATGGCAAGCCAACCCCTACCTGGACACAGATGCTGTACCAGTTTGCGTCATCGGCGGCGGGAGGGGATGAAATTGTCATTGAAACCCGTGACCGGGATGAGCGCCTGCACAAACGGGTGCTGGCTTTTGATGCCATAGGCGATATGGCGGAAATCAAGAATCCTTTGAGCGCCTTGGGCGTGAAGCCGGAGCTACCCCGGATTCCTCCTGTACTGGGAAAGATACTGCCGGATCAGCCGGCGCAAAAAGCCGGCTTGCAGCCAGGTGACCTTATTCTTGAGGCAGACGGCAATCCCATGGATAGCTGGATGCAATGGGTCAACTATGTGCGGGAGAAGCCGCTGGTGCCCATACAGCTGCAGATTCAGCGGAATGGCCAGCTGCTTGAACTGGAGTTGATTCCGCAAGCAATTGAAACAGAAGGAAAAACCATTGGCCGCATTGGCGCAGCCAATAAACCGGATCCTGAGCTGTGGGCGCAGTACCGGGTGCAGTACTCCATGGGGCCTGTGGAAGCGCTGCCCGCAGCAGTTGTAAGAACCTGGGATTTCTCCGTGCTGACCCTGAAAGTCATGTGGCGTATCCTTAGCGGCCAGGCATCGCTCAAAAACCTGGGTGGCCCCATTACCATAGCAAATGCGGCAGGCAATGCTGTAGATGCAGGGCTGGTGTATTTTCTCAAACTGCTGGCGATTATCAGCATCAGCCTGGGTGTGTTCAATTTATTGCCGATACCCGTTCTGGATGGAGGGCATTTGCTTTATTTTCTGCTGGAAGCGGTTACCGGCAAACCACCTTCCGAGCAGATTATGCTGTGGGGGCAGCAGGTAGGGCTGGCGTTGTTGTTGAGCCTGATGGTATTGGTGTTTTATCAGGATATTGCCCGTCTTGGCGGGTAAAGAAAACCGCCCTAAAAAACCTGGGATTTTGATGCAATTTCCAGGTCAGTCTATATAATACGGCATCAATAAAAAAAGCGGGAAAATCACCAAATCACTATGCATATCGCCAGATATTTTCTTGTAGGCCTGATCGGCTTGCTACTGGTAACGCCAGTTGTGGCTGATTCATTCGTGGTGAAGGATATCCGCGTAGAGGGTTTGCAGCGCATTTCTGCAGGTACGGTGTTTAACTACCTTCCCGTAAAGCCGGGAGATATCATCGATGAGCAAAGTGCTCCACAGATCATCCGCGCCTTGTACAAGACCGGATTTTTTAAGGATGTACGCCTGGAAAGAGAGGGACAGTTGCTGAATGTTGTGGTACAGGAGCGTCCGGCTATTGCCCGCATTGATATCAGCGGAAACAAATCCATCGAGACAGAAGACCTGAAAAAGGGCCTGAAGGATATTGGCCTGGCGGAAGGGCGCACCTTCAACCGTTCCGTGCTGGACAAGATTGAGCAGGAGCTGCGGCGGCAGTTCTTCAATGGCGGGAAATACGGGGTACAGCTGCAAACAGAAGTCACGCCACTGGAAAGAAACCGCGTAGCGGTGAAAATCAAGATCCAGGAAGGGGAGACTGCACGCATTCGTGGTATCAATGTTATTGGCAACAAGTCTTTTGAAGACGACGAACTGATGGATGGGTTCCAGTCCAGGGTGGGGGGATGGCTTGCCTGGTTTACCAAGGAAGACCAGTATTCACGAGAGAAGCTGGCGGGTGACCTCGAACTGATCAAATCCTTTTATCTGGATCGCGGCTACCTGAATTTCAGTGTGGATTCTACACAGGTCACTATCAGCCCGGACAAGAAAGGGATTTTCATTGCCATCAATGTCAGCGAAGGTGATATATATTCCATTGGCGATATAAAAATCACCGGCAAGCTTATTGTTGATGCAGAAGAGTATTTCCCCCTGATTCACTTGCGCCGGGGAGAGGCATTCTCGAGACGCAAGGTGGTGGACAGCACAGACAGGATTACAGAGAAGCTTTCAGAAATGGGTTATGCGTTTGCCAACGTCAACCATATTCCGGAAATAGATGAGGAGAACAAAACAGTTTCCATCACCTATTTCATGGATCCCGGCAAACGGGTCTACGTTCGCCGCATTGCCATCAAGGGCAATGCCCGAACCAGGGATCGGGTGATACGCAGGGAGATGCGGCAGATGGAGAACACCTGGATGTCCAACAGCAAGCTGATGCTTTCGAGAGAGCGTTTGCGGCGCCTGGGCTTTTTCGAGGATGTCACTGTGGAGACGCCCTCTGTTCCCGCCAGCACCGATATGACGGACGTGCTGGTAACGGTAAAGGAAAAGCCATCCGGCTCGCTTGCCGGTGGTTTGGGTTACTCGGGTAGCCAGGGTGTCAGCTTCACCGCCAGCATTACCGAAGACAACTTTCTGGGAACGGGAAAAAAGGTTACCCTTGCTGCCAATACCAGCAAGTACAACACCAGATACCAGCTGTCCTATTTCAACCCGTATGCCACCATCAACGGCATTAGCCGCGGGTTTAACCTGAGTTATCAGCAAACGGATTTCAATGAGCTTAACATTGCCAACTACCGAACCGATACTTCCGAGGCCTCGGTGAACTATGGCGTGCCGCTGAGTAATTTCAATCGTATCCGGATGAAGTTTGCCATACAGAATATTGATCTGAAGCTGGGGGGGCTGCCACCCCAGGAAATCATTGATTTCGTGGAACAGGAAGGAGACAGCTACCTGAATTTCAAGCTTACCGGCAGCTGGAATCACGATTCCCGTGACAGTGCGATCTTCCCCACCGCCGGCACGTCCCAGTCTTTTTCTACAGTGGTGACCGTGCCGGGAAGCGACCTGCAGTTCTACAAGCTGTCATATCGCTATCGGCAGTATGTACCTTTGTACAAGCGCTTCGTATTTTCGGCCAAGGCGGATGTAGGCTATGGGGATAGTTACGGAGATACCCACATTCTGCCGTTCTTCGAAAACTATTTTGGTGGGGGCGAAAAAACCGTCCGTGGCTTCAAGAA